>JAKQJG010000154.1 GCA_029561305.1 Bacteroidota bacterium
CAATTCAACAATTATTTATAACTCCTTTGCGTCTGCTTCACCACTTCAAAATTCAATTCTTCTTTATTCAACTTCCATTCACTCTCACCCATATATTCCCAGGCAGCTACATAACTATAATTCTCATCATCACGCCTGGCTTCCCCTTCTTCCGTTTGTGATTCTTCTCTAAAATGTCCACCGCAACTTTCATTCCTGTCCAGGGCATCTTTACACATCAGTTCACCCAGCTCAATAAAATCTGCCACACGGCCTGCTTTATCCAGCTCAGGATTCATTTCATTTATTGCACCCGGAATTTTTACATCACTCCAGAATTCTTTTTTCAAAGCCTGTATCTCTGCGATGGCTTCTTTTAATCCCTGTTCGTTCCTGGCCATACCGCATTTGTCCCACATGATCTTACCAAGGCGTTTGTGGAAACTTTCCACCGTTTGTTTGCCTTTGATATTCATCAACGTGTTTATCCTGTCTCTCACCGCTCTTTCTGTTTCTTCAAAAGCCGGGTGTGAGGTTGGAATGGAAGCTGTACGGATTTCATCCGCTAAATAATTACCAATAGTATATGGCACAACAAAATAACCATCTGCCAGTCCCTGCATCAACGCAGAAGCGCCCAGCCTGTTGGCACCATGGTCGCTGAAGTTGGCTTCACCCAAAGCATATAAACCTTTTACAGTGGTCATCAATTCATAATCCACCCACAAGCCCCCCATGGTATAGTGCACGGCAGGATAAATCCTCATCGGCATTTCATACGGGTTCTCTCCTGTTATCTTTTCGTACATATCAAACAGGTTACCGTATTTTTCTTTTACCACTTCTTTACCCATGGCGATAATATCCGTTTCACTGGCAGTGGTATTGCCCTGTTTACCAGCTTCGATCTTACCATAACGTTTAATGGCATCCGCAAAATCAAGATATACCGCCAGTTTGGTTGTGCCTACACCGTATCCTTCATCACACCTTTCTTTAGCAGCTCTTGATGCCACATCTCTTGGAACCAGGTTACCAAAGGCAGGATACCTTCTTTCTAAATAATAATCCCTTTCATCTTCCGGTATCTCTACCGCTTTGCGGTTATCATCTTTTTTCTTAGGCACCCAAATGCGGCCGTCATTACGCAGACTTTCACTCATCAATGTGAGTTTACTCTGGTAATCGCCACTCACGGGAATACAGGTAGGATGTATCTGTGTAAAACAAGGGTTACCAAAGAAGGCGCCTTTTTTATGTGCCTTCCAGGCAGCCGTTACATTGCTGCCCATGGCATTGGTGCTTAAATAAAATACGTTGCCATATCCACCGGTACATAACAGTACCGCATGACCGAAATGTCTTTCCAGTTCACCCGTCACCAGGTTTCTTACAATCACACCCCTGGCTTTTTCGTCGATCATTACAATATCCAGCATTTCATGCCTGGAGTATTGGGTTACATTTCCCAATGCTACTTGTCTTTCTAACGCACTATACGCTCCTAACAGCAACTGTTGTCCTGTTTGGCCGGCAGCATAAAAAGTACGTTGCACCTGTGTGCCACCAAAACTACGGTTACTCAGCAATCCGCCATATTCCCTTGCAAAAGGAACACCCTGTGCCACACACTGGTCGATGATAGCGGCACTTACTTCGGCAAGGCGATGCACATTGGCTTCTCTTGCCCGGTAGTCGCCACCCTTTACCGTATCGTAAAACAAACGGAACACAGAGTCACCGTCATTCTGGTAATTTTTTGCAGCATTGATGCCACCCTGCGCCGCAATACTATGGGCACGGCGTGGACTGTCCTGGAAACAGAATGCTTTTACTTTGTAACCCATTTCACCTAAAGTGGCTGCAGCAGATGCACCAGCCAAACCGGTACCTATTACGATCACTTCAAGCTTACGTTTATTGGCAGGATTTACCAGCGATACGTGGCCTTTGTAATCGGTCCACTTTTCATGCATTTCGCCGGCAGGAATTTTTGAATCGAATGACATAATGATATGATTGTTTTATATCTGGAAAACGGTTGAACTGTAAAATTGTTTGTTTAACTATTCAATCCATTCAAGAAAAAAAGCAAGGGGCATTAAGGCAAACAACACACAGATGATAACAGTGTAGGCAGTGCCAGCAGCTTTGATAATGGGTGTATACCGCTTATGATTGATACCGAATGTTTGAAAGGCACTTTGGAAGCCGTGCAGCAGGTGCCAGAAAAGAGAGGCTACCCCAATCAAATAAATAACCACCACCCACCATTTCGAAAATTCTTCTTTCATCTGGTAGTACAGGTTATGTTCTTCATCGCCGCTTCCATACAGGGCAATTTTAGTACTTACAAAGAATTTAGAAATGTGAATGATCAGGAAAAACAATAATAGGGTTCCCAGCATGCCCATACTGCGGCTGTACCATTTGCTATTGGTACTTTCTGCATTTACTGCATACCCAACCGGTCGGGCGCCCTTATTTTGTTGCCATAAAAGAAGGCCCTGTATAATATGGATCAATAAACCGGCAAAAAGACCCACTTCCATAAAACGGAGGATCCAGTTATGGCTCATAAAATGTGCAGCCGCATTGAAGGTTTCGCCCCCGTCATTAAGAAAAATGCAGGAATTGATGCCTGCATGAACAATTAAAAATGTGATAAGAAAAAGACCGGTGAGGCCCATGGCAAACTTTTTACCTATGGAAGAGGAGAAGAAGGATTTCCAGGTCATATTGAACAAGTTAGTTTAAAAAGATGCGGCAAAAGTACGGAAGGAATTTTATTGTTACTTGTTTTGTTACAGAATTGTTTAGGAGGAGGCCAAATGGCTCTATGGTTAAATGGTTGAATTGTTGAATTGTTGGGTGTGGTGCTGGGGTACGGTAGTCAGTTTATGCCAGGATGGTTTTATGGTTACATTGTTGAATTGTTGGGGCTAATGAGGGTGAAAGAATTTTAGTGGTTGCAGACAGGTGAATGGCTATTTGCTGTATTGTTGAATTGCTATTAGTCTATCCGATTGCTGGCCTTCTTATATTTTTTCCTGTCACTCATTATAAACTTAAACAAAACTCATAAGCCCTGCATTAAATACTCCCCAACAATTCAGCAATTGAACAATTCAACAATTCAACAATTCAAATCACTTCAACTGCATCAGCATCCAATTATCCACCTGTTGAAAAACCACATCCGGTTTTAAGGTGCGCCATTGCGGAAAATCCAGTAATCCCACATAGTTCGTAAGCCGGGATCGTTTAAAATCATGCTGGCTTTGCAGGGGCATATCCAGTATCACCACCCAGCCGCCTTCATCTTCCAGCTGTTCATGCCATTCTTCATAATAGCTATCGTCGCTGCTGTGGAAGTTGAGCACATTCTCTGCTACCAGTATGAATTTGTGGATACCTTCTTTATACATTACATCGGTAATATCTCTCCGCAGGGTCATGATATCATTTTCAATGGCATCATTCCATTCGCCTATCAATTCAATAATGGCATAACCCTGTTCGTAATCCACAAACAGAATTTTCATGTAGAGCGTCCGGCTGCCAAAATCATCCCATTGCGGGTGTATATAGAAGTTGTAAATGGTTTGGGAAAACTCAAACTCGCTATAAGTACGGCCAAAAAAAGGCGACCGGTCATCTTCTTCGGCTGCGTACAAATGCCGCCAGTTAAAATATGGTTCTATGTCCTGCATGTATGCAAAAGTAAGAAGGCTCGCAGATTCGGTATTCTATATTTGTTATTCTTCATTCCTTTTTAACTTTCAACAACACTCATAATCCAGTATCGCAATCGACTTATCATAATAGGCCCGTGCTGCTTCAGGCGTAGCGCCGATACAAACCAAACCGATTTTACCAAATTCAGACAGCGCCCCTACCAGATGAAACATCACGCCTTCCTGTGCAGCACTATCATACATCAGGTTGTGATACATAGCTATGTTTACCAGGTCGTCTGGTGTAAGCCCTTTGTACCGGTCATTGCAAACATTGTCGGATGCAAAATAATACCGCCGGTTGCCGCCTGCCGTGAGATACTCACCTGTGGCAGCATTGTATTTCCCATCCGTTAAAAACTGGAGCATTAAAAAAGGATGCGTAGTGCCTCCTTTGCGGAGATTGATCTCAATGGCATGATGCTTCCAGGAATCATCGGCTTGCTGTATTGAAATAAAATCTATAGCAAATCTTCCGATGATACCTTTTGATGCCAGCACTTCCGCAACCTTCGCTCCTTCTGCAGCCAACGAGATATTATACAGTTTGTCCGCCGGAAACACAGCTCCAACAAACACCTGTCCATCTTCTCCCGCCAGTAATTGGTCATGCGTGCTCACAATATCTACTTTGCCAGATGGCGCTACTACGCATTGCACCGACGGCGACATCTTCCTTTCCCCTTCCATAAAGATTTCTGTTATGCCACCCATCCTGTTCATTTTTTCAAAGAACTGTGATTCATTTACATCATATGCCACGGGTTTAAAATGGTCTGAAAAAGATACGCTGACAATTTTTTCTATATCCTCCCCTGTTGTTCCCTGATCAATGTATACCGGGTAAGTATACACTGCATTGCCATCACCACTAAAGCCCTCATTCAGTTTAACTACGGCCTTCCGTAACCCAGGGTCTTTTTGTTTTAGTGCTGTCAGGGCTTTTATTACTTCATCGTTTGTATACAGGTCTTCAAATCCATCCGGGCACAACACACCTGCTTCCCTGAAGTTTTTTCTGCCGCCTGATTTAGAACCCTCATATAATTTATCCGGCTCAGGGCCAAATAACGGAATGCCCAACTGTACCGACAATGTTTTTTCCAGTGGAGTTGTATTAAAACAGGATAGATGTGCAGAAGCAGTGTCGATGATCAGGTCCCTTATCCGTTGCATCAGCCTTGGCCTTTCCAGCACTTTTTGTGTAAGTGGCTTTACAGAAGCATCATAACAGCTGAGTAGTGTAAGCCTTTCCCGTGCATGCCTGCCCGTGATACCTGGCAACAAATGAAGATAATAATCGATGATACTTTCTGCCACCGGCGTGCTGGTTACAAAAACGATCCTGGTGGTTGGCATCCGCAAAAGCATCAACAGGCACAGCATACGTTCTTCATAAAATGCGGCACCTTTTACTTTTGATAAAATATCTGGGTCAAGCGATAGGGAAGGTACGATCACTACTGTTCGTGGCGCCAGTTTATCAGGAAACACTTTTTCAAATTGCTCCCTGAAATCAACCTGTAA
>JAKQJG010000130.1 GCA_029561305.1 Bacteroidota bacterium
TCCCTTGACCAGAGTTGCCATCTTCGAAGACAATAAGCACCTGAGAGAAACCATCCAGTTCCTGCTTAACAATACTCCCGGCTATCAATGCGTTGGTGCCTATCCCGATTGCAGTAATGTAATTGATGATGTAGCCGATGCCGGATGCGATGTGATATTAATGGATATTGAAATGCCCGGCATGAGTGGTATTGAAGCCACCAAACTGGTGAAAGAAAATTTTCCGCATATTCCCATTTTGATACAAACCGTTTTTTTTGAAGATGAGTATATTTTCAATGCCATCTGTGCCGGTGCATCAGGCTATATTTTAAAAAGCACTACTCCGCAGGGTTATATGGAAGCTATTGCCGATGTACAAAGCGGCGGCTCACCTATGACGCCGGGCATCGCCAAACGGGTGCTGGAACTGTTTCGCACCAACCTGGCGCCTGCTGTTCCGTCAAAAGACTATAATCTTACCCAACAAGAAAAAAAAGTTTTGCAGTTGCTGGTGGATGGCAAAAGCTATAAATTAATTGCAGCAGAATTATTTGTGGCGCATGATACTATAAAGACACATGTAAAAAATATTTACGCCAAGCTGCATGTGCATTCCGGTACCGAAGCGGTTTCACTGGCGTTGAGGGATAAAATAGTGTAACTGTCTTAATATGGATCCTATACAAACAGCAGCGTTGGTATTAGTGACTATCAGCTTCCTGCCGTTGGTGATTTGTTTCGTACAAATGCACAGGCTAAAAAAATACAAAGCCAAAGCAACCGTCACCAATGCATTGGTAACTGCAATGGAAAAAAAACGGGGCTTTAAAAATTCTACTTATTATTTACTGGATATTCAATACATTATTCATACGGGTATTCAATACTCCGGACAAACCATATCATGGAAAAAGTATGAAGCCGGCGACTATATTCCATTGATGTATCTCACCCATGACCCTGGAAATATTAAAACTGATTTTGGACAAACTCTTAAATGGCTGCTGCCCATCAGTATCATACTCATTGGTTTGATAGGATGGTTTTGTTATTGGTTGCTGAACCTTGACTATTATTATTCTCCTTCGCCATAGTTAATTCACCCTATTTCGCTATTGTTTTTGATGCATTACTTTTTCAATTTTGGACGACAATTAAAACGTTACCAAAATGAAAAAACTGTTGTTGCTTTTTACTTTTTGTTTCACCTTTTTTGCCTCTTATGCACAAAGTGTCGGTATCGGCACTACCGCACCAAACAACAATGCCATGCTGGAAATAAGAAGTAATACCAAAGGCGTATTAAT
>JAKQJG010000252.1 GCA_029561305.1 Bacteroidota bacterium
GGATTCTTTGGTGCGGTCTAATATGGCAATTGATTTTGCGGATGCAGGTAACACTTTTAATAAATGTTCTAAAGAGAAAGGCCTGTATAACCTCACCTGGATCACACCTGTTTTTTCCCCGGTTGCATTGAGTGCCGCCACCGTTTCGGCTACGGTTTCAGCACCGGAACCCATGATGATAATGATGCGTTCTGCATCCGCAGCGCCGCTGTATTGAAACAGTTCATATTTTCTGCCGGTCATGGCAGCAAAATCATTCATCACCTGTTCCACTATGCCGGAAGTATTGTTATAAAAAGTATTCACCGTTTCTCTTCCCTGGAAATATACATCCGGGTTTTGTGCGGTGCCCCTGATAAATGGATGTTCTGGATTCAACCCTCTTTTACGATGAGCAATCACCAACTCATCTGGTATCATGGATTTGATTTGTTCGTCTGTCAGCAGTTCCAGTTTATTCACTTCATGTGAAGTACGGAACCCGTCGAAAAAATGCACGAATGGTATTCTTGATTGCAAGGTGGCTGCCTGGGCTATCAGGGCAAAATCATGCGCCTCCTGCACACTGGCCGAGCTTAACAAAGCGAAGCCGGTGGTCCTTGCAGCCATCACATCCTGGTGGTCGCCAAAAATAGAAAGCCCCTGTGCTGCCAACGAACGGGCAGCCACATGAAATACAGTTGCGGTTAATTCACCTGCAATTTTATACATGTTAGGCAGCATCAGCATCAGGCCTTGTGAAGCAGTAAAAGTGGTGGTGAGCGAGCCGGTTTGTAAGGCGCCATGAACAGTACCGGCAGCACCGCCTTCGCTTTGCATTTCTATGATATCGGGTACAGCTCCCCAGATATTTTTTGTTCCTTTTGAAGCCCATTCATCCGCCAGTTCGGCCATGGTGGAAGAAGGTGTAATAGGATAGATGGCACACACTTCATTAACACGGTAAGCCACATATGCTGCCGCCTCGTTTCCATCGATCGTAGCGATGGCATTTTTCTTACTTGACATCAGTAGTTATATTAACAGGTTCAGGAATCATTTCTATTGCATGGCAGGGACATTGCTCGTAACATACACCACAACCGGTACAGGCATCAAAATTGAATTTATAACGGTTACCCTTACCCAATTTTATAATAGCATCTTCGGGGCAGGCGCCAAAGCATCCGTCACATTCAAAACAGTTGCCACAGCTCAGGCAACGCTGGGCTTCAAATCTTGCTTCCGGTTCTGATAAGCCTGCAATCACTTCATCAAAACTTTTTATTGCGATGGCAGGTGCCAGTTTATCCTGCGCTTTCTGTGGAGCATCTGTTTTGTACCACATGTGCAGCTTGCGGTAGCCGGCTGTGGGGTGTTTTTCTGCTTTAATGAAAGGCCGTTTTTCCAGGTAACTGGAAATGTATTTAGCAGCTTTTTTTCCATGACCTATCGCAATGGTAGAGCTCCTGTTTTCGCCTGGCAGCATATCACCTCCGGCAAAGATCCCTTCACAGCCGGTCATCCGTTGCGCATCTATAACCACCGTTCCGTCTTCATTGATCACAACTCCCGAAGCAGTTCGTAAAAATCCGCTATCACTCTCCTGGCGGTTGGCAATGATCAGTACATCAGCATCAATTGTTTCAAACTGGCCCGTGCCAACAGCCTTGCCTTTCTCAACCTTCATTATTTCTAAAGTGATCCGGTTATTTTCCACCCGGGTTATACTTCTGTATAATTGCACGTCCACTCCCTCTGCAAGAGCATCCTCCGTTTCATAGTCATAAGCAGGCATCATTTTTTTATCACCCGGAAAGTACACAGACACTTCCGAACCAAAGCGTTTCACCATCCTTGACAGGTACATCGCCAGTTTTCCGCCACCATATACCACCACTTTTTTAAGTACGTATGGAGAAGTATTCGATTTCACTTCATTAAAGAAGCCAAAAGCATCAGTGATGTACACCGAGGCATCTTTTTCAAAGGTTTCTTTGTGAATCACCTGTGCACCAGTAGAAAGATAGACCGCATCAAAATTGCCGATTGCTTTTTCTTCCTGCACATCATTCACTTTATAGTTTAGCCTGATTGTCACGCCCATTTTTACAATCCGGTTTATCTCGGCGTCCAGTATGTCTTTAGGTAAACGGTAATCGGGAACCCCCGTCCACAACAATCCACCGGGATAACTGCCGGCTTCAAAAATCTCCACTGTATGTCCCATCCTTGCAAGATGGTAGGCAGCTGACAAACCACCCGGGCCTGCGCCCACTACCAGTATCCTTTTTCCGGAGGCGGGTGCAAGGTTCAGGATTTCCCATTGCTGTTTGATGGCTTCATCCCCGATGTACCTTTCTACCGCATGAATATTTACAGTGGTATCAATGTGCGTGCGGTTACATCCTGTTTCGCAGGGTTTCACACACACACGGCCCATGATTGCAGGAAAGGGATTGTCTTCCATCAGTATTTGAAATGCTCCTTGATAGTCGCCAGCCTGGGCAAGTGCCATCCATCCCTGTATATTTTCGCCGGCAGGGCAGGCACTGTTGCAGGGCGGCATAAAATCTACGTAAACAGGTTGACGGAATCTTTTGGGGCCAGTGCCTTCCGCATGGGTTGAAAGGTCAATGGCTTTGGTAATGTCAGTTGCGGACATAGTTATTTTTTTATCAGGTAAACAAGAAGTTTACCAATGAAAATGGCTGATTAAACAGCCAGCAAAGTAGCAACTACATTTAGTGAGAAGTCTGATGTAATTCAATTAATAAGATGATTCTTATCAGTTGACGGGAAATGGCTGGTACCAAATAAGGCAAATAAAAAAGCCCCGCCAGCTTTTAAACCTGCGGAGCTCAGTACGTTTTTTTCAGTTTAAGAAATGGCTTTCAAAACAATTTCCTTCAGGTTTGCGATGGGCACCCTTTCTTGTAACATGGTATCCCGGTAGCGTATGGTTACCATGTTGTCCTCCTTGGTCTGGTGATCCACCGTTACACAAAATGGTGTGCCTATGGCATCCATACGGCGATAACGTTTACCAATAGCATCTTTTTCTTCATAGAAACACATAAAACTGCTTTTGCATTCATTCATCAGTTCCCTGGCTATTTCAGGCAGACCATCTTTCTTCACCAATGGAAGAATGGCCAGTTTGGTAGGAGCTATTTTGGCCGGTATACGCAATACCACCCGGCTGTCTTCGGTGCCGTCTTCCTTAGTCCATTTTTCTTCGGCGTAAGCATTACTCAGAATAGTAAGGAACAAACGGTCCAGTCCAACGGAAGTTTCCAGTACATACGGTACATAGTTGCCATAGGCCTTACCGGTAGCAGGATCGATATCATTATCAAAATACTGCATCTTCTTTTTGCTGAAGGTCTGATGCTGTGTTAGATCATAATCAGTTCTTGAATGAATACCTTCCAGTTCTTTCCAGCCAAAGGGGAATTCGAATTCAATATCCAAAGCCGCATCAGCATAAAAAGCCAGTTTCACATGATCATGAAAACGCAGTTTCTCTGCAGGAATGCCAATGCTCTCATGCCATTTTTTTCTTTCTTCTTTCCAGTAATTGTACCATTCTATCTGGGTGCCAGGACGAATGAAATATTGCATCTCCATCTGCTCAAATTCCCTCATGCGGAAAATAAACTGCCTTGCCACAATTTCATTACGGAAGGCCTTACCCGTTTGTGCAATACCAAAAGGAATTTTCATCCTGCCTGTTTTCTGCACATTTAAAAAGTTTACAAAAATGCCCTGTGCTGTTTCCGGACGGAGATAGACAATGTTTTCATCCGGGTTGTCAGCCGCTACAGCACCAAACTCAGTTTTAAACATCAGATTAAATTGACGCACATCTGTCCAGTTGCAGGTTTTGCTTACTGAGCAGGTCACCTTATTATCTTCTATCAGTTTTTTCAATCCGGCATAGTCATCTGCTGCCAGTAATTCATCCATTGCTTTTAGTAAAGCAAATTCCTCTTCTTTTTTTCCTTCGTGTGCCAGCAATTCTGCATGCGCCTCTATCAAATGATCAACACGGTATCTTTTCTTGCTGTCTTTATTATCAATCATGGGGTCGCTGAAATTATCAACGTGGCCGCTTGCCTTCCAGGTGGTGGGGTGCATAAAAATAGCCGCATCTATGCCCACAATATTTTCATGCATCTGCGTCATGCTTTTCCACCACTCATCACGGATATTCTTTTTCAGTTGTGCACCATTCTGGCCATAATCGTATACGGCTGCCAGGCCATCATAAATTTCACTCGATTGAAAAATGTAGCCATATTCCTTGCAGTGTGCAATCAGTGCTGCGAAGATGTTTTGTTCGTTTGCCATAAGGCCGCAAAAATAAGGCAAAACGCAGAAGTGCAATGCCTCAAAATCTGCATAATAACTGTAGATTTGGATAATAAACTAATGCTTATGAAATCGTACATTTTATTTATGATCCTGTTTTGTATAGCAGGTTCAGCTAAGAGCCAGAATGTAGGTATTGGTACTACTGTGCCCGATACACGCTTGCAGGTGAATGGCGATTTTAGTGTGGTGGCGGCGTATAAAAGTTCTGCTGCAGCACCCACCCCGGCCCAAACAGTTACCTTGGTCAACGCATTGACAATAGATATTCCGTCTGCTGATTCTGTGTGCAGGATATATGATCCCGGGGGAGCAGGGGGAAACTACATTGCCAATATTACAGCAAGCGCAAGGGTAAATGGCAGCAGTGGCAGTTACCTGGAGTTCACCATTGAAACAGCTGATATTAATACTGGTGATTCATTATTAATTTATTCCGGGTCATTCACCACTTCTCCAATATACCTTGCTGTAGGAAATAATTATACTGCGTCAAATATTACCTATACCATGTCGGGGACTGCGGCCCTGGTTGTTTTCAAGAGCAATGCGGATGCGGCTTTGGGAGCAGGATTTTCTATACGATTTAAGAAGAGGTTTTATGCGAATGATGTTTTGTCGTCTTCCAGCAATATTGCCGGCAATAGTCTTGTTTTTTATGGTCAAAAAGGTGCATTGCGAAGTGGTCTGATCGTACCGGGCGCTACCATTGGTGAAAACTCTGTAGCATTTGGAAATAGTACCAAAGCAACCGGTTTTTATGCTACTGCATTTGGAACTAATACCGAGGCAAGGTCAGGAAATACAGTTGCGATGGGCAACGGCTCGATAGCCAGGGCTGGCAATGCAGTTGCGATGGGGTCATTTTCTGAAGCGACTGGTAGTGCTTCAGTAGCAGCAGGCACCTTATCCCTGGCATCAGGAGAGTCGGCCATAGCAGTGGGTAATTCCTGCAATGCAACCGGGGATGCCTCCGTTGCCCTTGGAAACGACGTATTTGCAAGGGGCAGTTATTCTTTTGCCACGGGTAGCCGAACCTTAGCTAATGCAGCATTATCATTTGCTACCGGGTTTTTAACTGAAGCGAGGGGATACAATTCTACCACTTTTGGCTACCAGTCAAGGGCAGAGGGTTCATATTCAATGGCTATTGGGCTGAATTCGGTATCAAGGTCTTACGGATGCTTAACAATTGGACGGTATAACGACACCTTAAATACAGAAACAACCACTTCCTTTCAATCGGGCGACAGGGCTTTTGTAATTGGAGATGGTACCGGGGATGGTACACGTTCTTCCTGTTTTTATATTTTAAAGAACGGCAATGGATGGATGCAGGGTACATTGACACAAAACAGCGATGCCCGGTTAAAAACAAACATTCATAAAGTTGAAAATGCCCTGAATAAAATAAAAAACCTTACAGGTTACCGTTATAACTGGAAAGACAGCACCGCCATGCCGGGTATCTATACAGGCGTTCTGGCGCAGGAAGTACAGCAGGCCATACCTGAGCTCGTAGTGCCTAATGCTGAAGGACAGTTGGCGGTGAATTATATGGGAATGGTGCCATATTTAATAGAAAGCGTTAAAACGCTGGAGCAGCGGATCAGGCAATTGGAAGCAGAGAATAAAAGGATAAAAAAGAAGCTAAAAAAATAATTATAACTGTCCGCTGTATCATTTCTTGAAACCAATCGTTCACATACCCCCGCATAAACCTTCCCGGCTCGAAAGGTTCGGCGTGTACTATCTTAAACTTTTCCGCCGCATCGATTCCGATCATAGTGTATTTGATATTCCGGATAAGGAGCTGGCCCTTAGCATCCGCCGCATCAGTATCAAAGGAATGCTGCTGTCATCACTAACAGGTCTTGTTTGTGTGTTCCCAACAGTATGGGTAGATATACACTTCGAAGATAGTCCGCCCCTTATCCACTATGGTTGGGTTGCACTGGTAACGGCTATTTCTATTGCAATTGAATTTTATTTACTGTTTGTCATTGCATTAAAAGCGGTGTATGAAGTAAGTGAATTGATTAACATGCACGCCACCGAAAGTGAACTTACAGGCAATAGTGTTTTTAGTGTGCAGCACATTTTATCCCGAACTGCCCTGGAGTTGCCCGATCCTGAATTAAAGATCCTGGGCATTGATCCGTTTAAACGCATTTCAAAAAAGAACCTGTTGGCGCTGGGCATAGTGTATAAAGCAAAGATTTTTCTTACCAATTTATCATTAAAATATATCCTGCGATTTACTGTTGGCCGGTTTGTATTCGGCATTCCTGTTTTGTATGTGGCTCTGCCGGTAGAGTGTTTCTGGAACAGTGTGGTGTTGCGGCGGGTGGTGCAGGAGGCAAGACTGCGGCTTTTTGGTTTTGCATTGGCCAATCAAATTGCAAAAAATGTGATCAGCGATCATCTACTTTTGGCCTTGTCGCCGCTGGCACAGGCCGGCTGCCTGCGGGCTATCGGCAATGCAGTAGTCATGTCAAAAAACTATCATCCCAATATGATGGTGCTGCTGATACGTTTTCAGCAACTGTTACTGATAGATGAAGAAAACAAGTATGACGACTGGGAGCTTTTTATAGATACATTGAAAAATGTATCAAACCAGGAACGTAATTTTCTGCTTGACCTTTTTACGGTGTCTGCCGCATTTGACGGAAGGTTAAGCCGGCTGGAAATGGAAAGTCTTCAACAGGTGTATGGAAAGCAGTATACTGTATATCTACCAAGGCTGCAGCGGTTAACCTGGTGTTTGAAAGAAGGGAAATTAAATGAAGCATTGTCACTTTGCCGGCTCGATTTTACAGCTGGATAAACTACATGTAAGATGACAAAAGAAAAAATAGCAGCAATACAAAAACAGCTTCGATCAGGGTTACCCGAAGGAGAAATTAAGGAGGAACTGAGAAAGGAAGGTTATACAGAAGAAGAAATAAAGCAGGCTTTTCCTCCACACAAGGCTGATATGCGTAGCTGGTATTTTATATCGGGCATTATCCTGACCATTGCAGGCGCCTGGCGGTTTTTTGTGGATGAAAGTTTGCTGTTACTTTTTTTTGGGATTATTATGTTTACACTTTACTATGCTGAATACCGCAGGCAACAGCAAAAAAATGAATAAGCGTTCATTTGAGTTTTTCATTCCCCTTATGTCTTTCCGCATCCCTCACATTCTTCTTCTCAAAATTTTTTTCCAGTGCTGCAGTGAGATCAACACCTGTTTGATTAGCCAGGCAGATCAGCACCCATAACACATCAGCCATTTCATCCGCTATCTCTTTCCCTTTATCACTTTCTTTAAAACTCTGTTCTCCATACTGCCGGACCATCAGTCTTGACAGCTCGCCCACTTCCTCCATTAAAATGCCCAGGTTGGTCAGTTCATTAAAATAACGGACTCCAACGGTTTTTATCCATTGGTCCACATCGGTTTGTGCTTGCTGTATGGTCATACGGTCATAATTTAAAATTCAATATTCAACCAATCTACTCTTTGTTTTTTGTATCCATCACAATCGTCACTGGTCCATCATTTAATAATTCCACTTTCATATCGGCTCCAAATACACCGGTACAGATTTTCTTGTCCAGGTCTTTTTCCAGTTGCTGTATCATTTTTTCGTATACAGGTATGGCATGATCTGGTTTGCTTGCTTTGATATAGGAAGGCCGGTTCCCTTTTTTGGTGGAAGCGTGCAATGTAAACTGGCTTACAAGCAGGATGTCACCACCAGTATCTTTCACCGAAATATTTGGTATTTTGTTTTCATCATCAAAAATGCGCAGGTTCACAATCTTATTGCTGAGCCAGATAATGTCTTCATCATTATCTGCATCTTCAATACCAATCAAAACCAGCAAGCCGGTATTAACGGATGATTTTAATTTTCCATCAACCGTTACACTTGCATTAGTTACTCTTTGTATCACTGCTTTCATTGTGCTGGTTTAATTCTGCATCAAAGGTAAATTCATCTTCTGTGTTTTCATCGCCGGCAACCGGTACCACATAAGTGCCGCTTAAGCTGTCGTGCCAGCCCCTTGGTGTTGAACCTAAAAAACTGAATGCATCAAAAGGAATTAACCTTGCAAAGGTCCTCCCCAGTATTTGGCCAAAGCCGGGGCGTTCGCCGTTTTCATTTACGATAATTGTGTTGGTAGCGCATTTGCCTGCTGTAGTATTAAATATGCCTTCGAGTAAAAGATAGTAAACTATCAATAGAGAAAACTCTATCACTATCAATGACAGGTAATCACTTGAAAATGGTTGTGATGTCAGGAGCCTGCCTTGAATTACCTGGAAATACAAAAAATAAAGGATCACCAGGGAGTCAATGAAGCGGTTTGCAAAACGAAGACCTGCGTTGGCAGGGGAAAATTGATATTCCTTGTGGTCTCCATAGTGAATGGCAGTAAGTTTGGCTTTTTGTTCTTTTGATAATATCCAAAGTAAAGCAAAGCACAAAGCTGTTGTCAGCAGTCTCAAAAAAATATTTATTATGATGCGCAGAGAAATTTCTTCCTTCTGCCGGTAGTAATCTAAGTCGTCTGGATTTGTAAAATACCTGGTAAAATACCAAACTGTAAAGGGGAAAGAATAAATAACAAAACAGGCATATAATTTAAGAAGCCTTGTTTTTTTAAAGCCAGAGAAAATAAATATGGAAACTGCCGTTATCCAAAACAAGCTTAAAAGCATTCCGAAATAAAAAGGTAAATCGTAATGATAGTCCATGTGCTGGATAAAAAAATATATCACAGAACCTGCATAGAACAAGAGGTCTAAAAGTAGTATTAAAGAGATAACGGTAAACAGTTTTTTTTGTTTCATTCGGAGCTTTTTGTATTGCGACCATGAACAATATACATTTTATCTTTTCATAGGGAAATTGTTATGCGGCATTTCAGGTTTCGGCTTCAATCATCTCTGCTACCGCTGCAATTCCGGCAACGTTGAGATGATTTGTATTCGTGTTAATTTGTGCCATTCGACGCAAGTTACCTGTGTTGATCTGTGGCAAAAATAATTCGTGTTCATTCTTGTAATTCCCGCCTGTTCGGCCGGCCGGCGTGGCAAATGATCTGTGTTGATCAGTTCCCTCGTCCGGCGCCTCTGTGTTAATCTGTGCATTCTTTGACAAAAATATTTCGTGTTCATTGGTGCCATTCGTGGCAAACAATCTGTGTTGATCTGTGTAATCTTTGGCAAAAACAATTCGTGTTCATTGGTGAAATTCGTGGCGGCTTCCAAACAAACCTCCTTTACTGAATTTTCCAAATTTTATTTGCAAAATTCTATCCACAAAAAGTGCATAACCCACCAAATCCACTGCCTGTGCAAGGCTCCGATTTTTGCACATTGTTTTTCCACAACTGTTGATATTTAGCAG
>JAKQJG010000261.1 GCA_029561305.1 Bacteroidota bacterium
TGTAGTGATTGCATCTGTAACCAATCAGCCAACAATCAATGCTTCAGGTGCGGTGTGTAATAATATTACGATCAATTCCGGAAATACATTGACACTAACAGGATCGAATACACTCACTGTATCGGGCAACTGGGTAAACAATGGAACATTCACTGCCAATGCCGGTACAACGGTGGATTTTGATGGCAGTACACAAACAGTGACTGGTGCAACCACATTCAGGAATCTGACAGCTAACAGCAGCACTTCGCTCTCCCTTAATTCCACCACTGCTGTAGCCGGGGTACTCAGCGTTCCTGCTACAAGAACACTGATAGTAAACAACATCACATTAACAATCAATGCTGGTGCTACCGGGTCAATAGATGGTACAGTAAGAAATACAGGAGGCAATGGAACAGTCACCGCTACAGGAACACTGACATTCAATGCAGGTGGCACCTACGATCATAACAGGAACGGCGGTGGCATTCCGACGGCGACCTGGGCAGCTACTTCTAACTGTAACATTACCGGTATTACCAATACGGTACCCACTGTTTCAACCTTTGCACCAGCGGGTGGATTTGGCAACTTGACTTGGAACAGTACCAGTCAAACAAGTGACCTGTCTCTGATTGGTAACCTTACAGACGTAAACGGTAACCTAACGATCAGCAATACAGGCAGTGGTTCAGTTAGGCTTTCTAATTCAGGTGTAACTTCATCCATAAATATATCCGGTAATTTAAGCCAATCGCAAGGCGAATTTTATATCGGTGGTACGGGTGGCACAAATACCTGGACTGTAAATGTGGATGGAAATCTTTCTATCACTGGCGGAACATTCTTTGATCTGGCAGGTGGCGGGGGTGCTACCACGATTAACGTAAAAGGCAACTTTACCATGAGTGGTGGCACTTTGAGAGAGTCGTCAAATGCAACCTGTACCATTAACTTTACAGGAAATACAACTCAACTATTCAGCAAAACAGCTGGTACTATTTCAAATACCATCGCCTTTTCCATTGCAAATGGTGCGACAGTTGACTTTGGTACTTCTGTACTGAATGGTTCTGGCGGTACTTTCACTGCCAACTCTGGTTCTACGCTTATTACAGCGAATACAGCAGGTATTTCTACAAGTGTCAACACTGGTACCATTCAAGTAGGGGGAACCAAGACCTACAGTGCAACGGCGAATTACATTTTTAATGGCAGTTCACCACAATCAACCGGAAATGGCTTAACAGGCGCCAATAATCTAACGATCGATAACAGCGCCGGTGTAACGCTTACAAGTAACGCCACTGTAACAGGGGTGCTTGATTTTGCAAATGGTCTACTTACGACCAATGCTAACACTATCACCATAGCATCGGCAGGTTCCATTACCAATGCGGATGCAACAAAATATGTAAATGGCAAATTGGCAAAAGCGTTTATCAACACCACACCATTTACTTATCCAATTGGTAAGGGTGGAATCTATAGCCCCGTGGTATTTAACTATGACGCAGTAACAAGTAAAACGGCTACGATTGAACAATTTGAAGCTGCATTCCCTGTAGCCATTCCATCCTCAGTAAGTATAGTCAATTTTGGTGACCGTTACTGGAACATTACACAGTCTGCAACCGGAACCGCATTTACCGTAGGTTTGAATGACAACGGTATTACACCAGCCGGTACCGTTAGAATGATCAGAAGCGAAGGCGGTGGCACAGCAACATCCAATGCCACATCATTCAGCTCTCCCAATCATTCCAACAGCAGTGCATTCGCAACAGCAAACGTTTCTTCTAACGTTGCTTTGGGTGAAACAGCTATACCAGTAACGATCAACAATGTAACCGTTGATCCAACTAAAGTATATGATGGCACTACTGGAGCAGTTTTGAATACTGGTTCAGCAACTTTATCTGGTGTGATAAGCCCGGATGTGGTTACTTTGAACAGTGGCAGCGCAGTGGGCAACTATGACGACAAACATGTGGGCACAGGTAAAACTGTCACTGTAACCGGGTTTACCCTGGGCGGTGCTAACGGTGGCGCTTATGCATTACCATCACCCAACCAGTTTGCCGGTTTAACTGCTGATATTACCATCAGGCCAGTTACGGTGAGTGCAGTCAGCGATACCAAAGTGTATGATGGCACTGCAGCTTCTGCTGCAAGCCCTTCTTATACCTTACAGCCGGGAGACGCTACCGGTACCGCACCAACGCAGACCTTTGACACAAAACATGCAGGTACAGGTAAAACACTGACAGCATCTGGCCTGGTAATAAATGATGGTAACAGCGGCAATAATTACAATATCAGCTATGCAGCTGACATTACAGGTGAGATACAAGTAAGAAATATTACAGTAACTGCTGTAACCGATACAAAAGATTATGATGGCAATACAAGTTCTGCAGGTGCACCAACTTACACTTTGCAGCCAGGGGATGCGACAGGTACGGCACCGACGCAAACATTTGACAATGCAACGGTGGGCACCGGCAAAACGCTTACCCCTTCCGGTCTTGTAATTAGTGACGGCAACAGCGGCAACAACTACAACATTGGTTATGCAGCAAACGCTACTGGTGTTATTAACCAACTGGCTGTTACTGTAACACCAGACGCAGGCCAATTTAAAGTATTTGGCGATGCAGACCCCACATTTACTTACACAGCTACTCCATCATTAGTTTCGCCTGATGTATTCTCCGGATCGCTGAGCAGGGTGGCAGGTGAGGCAATCGGCTTCCATGCTTATACGTTAGGTTCGTTAACAGCCAGCAGCAATTATGCTGTAAGCCTTGGCGGCAGCAACACATTTGAAGTACAGGCTATCAGCCAAAGCAATGCTGATTTCCGCAGCAAAGCCAATGGCAATTTCTCTGCAGCCGGTACCTGGGAATATGATCTTGGAGGTGGTAACTGGACCAATGCTTCACTACCACCGACCAGTGCAAACAACGTAAGCATAACTCATAACGTGGTATTAGACCAGGATTATACTGTAGGCGTATCTAAAAACTTTGCGCTCGGTACAGGTGCGGCTTTCACTGTAAATCCAACAAGAATTTTTGCAGTAGCTTTAAGCGGTACAGCTGATTTTGATAACAAAGCAGTTACTTTCCTGTCTGATAATACTGGTACGGCATCACTTGGACAGGTATTAGGCACATTAACCGGCGCAACCAATGTTACGGTTGAACGCTTTATACCCAACAACAGTTTCCGTTCATGGAGATTATTATCTGTACCAACTTTTGGTAACGGACAAACGATACGCCAGGCATGGCAGGAAGGTGATGCAAACCCATTACCAAAGCAAAATAACCTGCCTGGCTACGGCGCTCAAATTACCGGTGTGTTCACAACGCAGGCTTTGGCTGCAGCAGCAGGATTTGACAGCACTTCTGTTCAGGCTGGCATGCTGACCTGGGGTGGAACCAACTGGGTTAATGTAAACAGCACCAATACCCCAATTGCTAATAACAAAGCATACTTCCTGTATGTACGGGGTGACAGGAGCAAAAGCGTTACGGGTGCAACCACGGACGCATCAGCAACCACACTAAGAACTAACGGTACAGTATACACGGGTGACCAGGTGACCAATATTAATGCCAACAGTTTTGCTGTGGTGCCTAACCTGTATCCTTCCGCTATTGACTTTACAGGTTTAACCCGTACGGGCGGTGTAAGCAACCTGTTCTATGTGTGGGATTCTAAAAAATTATCCGGCAACAGCCTGGGTATTTATCAAACATTCAGCGGCACTAATGGTTTTAACTGTTTGATCAGCGGTGGCAGCTATGTACTCGGCCAACCCAATACCACCATCGAAAGTGGCCAGGGATTCTTTGTACAGGCAAATGCAAGCGCAGGTACTATTACATTGAAAGAAACAGCCAAGATCGGCGGTACAAACGGCAGCCTTGGTTTCCGTCCACTTACACCAGCCAGTTCGATTGTAAAAATAGATACAAGATTGTATGGTGCCGGCGCCAATGATATGATGGATGCCAATGCGGTTGTTTTTGATGCGGCTTATTCAGATGCAGTAGATGCAGATGATGCGCCGAAATTTACCAACCCGGGTGAAAACATTGGCATTCAGAAAGGCAATATTGTGCTGGCCATTGAGGGTAGACAACCGGTGGCAGCGAACGATATAATACAATTCAGAACGTGGAACCTGCAACGCCAGTCATACAGGCTTGAAGTGGCAGCAGCGAATATGATCTCACAGGGTGTAAGTGCAGTGCTGGAAGATGCCTACCTGCAAACCAGCACAGCGCTTGATTTGTCAGGAACTACCACCATCAACTTCACTGTAGATGCGAACGCAGCTTCTTCATCAGTGAACAGGTTCAGGATCGTATTCAGGCAACTGGCGCCCGTACCCGTGAACTTTGTAAGCATCACTGGGCACAGATCAAACGGTGCCGTAAAAGTTGACTGGAAGTCTGCTTCAGAAAGAGGTATCAAAGATTATGTAGTGGAACGTTCTGCAGATGGAAGGAATTTTACAGCCATCGGTAACACAGCTCCTGCAAGCAACAATGCAATCGAGATCAGTTATAGCTTCACAGATATGGCTGCTCCATCCACAGCACTGATGTACAGGATCAAAAGCCAGGGTGTAAATAACGAGATCAGGTACAGCCCGGTTGCAAAAGTTAGTGCGTTGAATACAAAAACCGGTTTCGCAATATCACCCAACCCTGTTGAAAACGGTATTGTAAATCTTCAGTTCAATGCGCTGCAGGCTGGTAAATACAGCGTACGGCTCGTGAGTACAGAAGGTAAAACAATTCAGGTAAGAACTGTTACCCATGCAGGTGGCAGCAGTGTACAAAATATCAACCTGCCGGCAACTATGGCAACAGGTACTTATACTGTTGAGATCATTGCACCGGATAACAGCAAGAGTATTCAGACATTGTTTGTGAATAAAAATTAAGAAAAAGTATTACAGAAATGATAATGGCGGCGCCGGGTGCGCCGCCATTTTTATAAGCTGTATTGTAAATTACTATTGAGAAAATACAGCACACAGATGCAAATATTCATAAAGCCAACCGAGATATTTAAACTACCCAGAAATTTTATCCAGCCGTTCAAATGCATACATCATACAACACACATGCAACGCCTGTATGAATTCGTTCCGCTTCAGCATGGCCCTTACTTCTTCTACCGGATACAGCAGTACTTCAATCTCTTCGTAGTGATCTAAACTTTGCCCGGCTATTTTTTTGCCGCCTGTTGCCAAAAACAATTGGGTGTAATTGTTCAATACACCCGGGTTGGCGGCTACCTTACCAACATATTCAACTGACGAAAATCCGTACCCGGTTTCTTCCAGTAATTCCCTTGCCATGCCTTTTTCTGGCGATTCGCCCTGGTCTATAAAACCGCCAGGTATTTCCAGTATCACTTCTTCTAACGGGTACCGGTACTGTTTTACGAGGATCACTTTATTATCCTCAGTAATAGCCAACGCACAGGCGCTTGTGGGAAGTTCCACTACGAAATATTCCGGCACCACCGTTCCATCCGGCATTTGGCAGGCATCTTTTCTTGCGGTAAAATACTGATGCTTAGAAATGTATTCGGAGGATATTTTTTTCCAGTTCAAAGTGAGAGGGGGTTTAATTGATGTATTGTTAAATTGTTATTGAACGTGTTTAGGCTTAAGCTCTTTTCGGGATATTGATTACTGCATTGATACATTGCTAAATTGTTATTGGACGTGTGCGATTTTAGGCTCTTTCACATTATTGATTGCTGCATTGACAAATTGCTAAATTGTTATGGGGCTTGTTCGACTTTGAGCTCTTTTCAACAATTTAACAATCCAACAAATCAACAATCCTGCCATCGCCTGCATTGATGAATCCTTAAATGATCCTTTTACTTTTACAATCATGAGCTCCTTTCAACAATTCAACAATCAAACAATTCAACAATCCTTCTACTCTTAGTAACTGTATTATTGCCACCCCATCCTATCCCTCAACGAAGTGATATGTGCTGTATGATGCCTTCCATGCCAGGCATAGTTGCCCAGCAGGTACCAAAGTGTCATTTGTTTTCCATGTTCAGGATGCACCACGGTTCTCTCCCACTCTTCCGGCTTGATTGCTTTCAAAACTGCCATCCATCTTGTGTGCAGCGCATGCAATAAAGTTAGCGAAACATTGATGGGTACCACTGCAGTGTCGTTCAATTTGGCCCAGGCATTTTCATCATAAGGTTTAATGGTGGGATTGTCTTCTGTCAATCCCAATTTGAAACGGATATAGGCATTACTGTGACTGTCTGCCAAGTGATGCACTACCTGTCTCAACGTCCAGCCTTCGGGACGATAAGGTGTATTTAAATGCTGCTCATCCAGATTTAAAACAGCATTTTCTAAGTGTTGTGGCAGGAATTGAATGTCGATCAGCCATTGTTCTAATTGCTTTTGCGAAAACGGCTGTGGTTCGTATTTGCCAATTGGGTAACGTAAATCTTCCATGCGTTGGGTATTATTTAAAATGAAACAATCACCAGCCGAAAAACTGGTGATTGCATATTCATAAAAAGATTACTTAGTTTTTCTTTTCTTCCACAGGCGGCACTGCTACCGGTTCAACACTCTCCATAACCGGTTGAGCGGAAGCTGCTTTTATACCCATCAGTTCCATTTCAAATACCAAAACAGAACCACCGGGTATGCTGCCATCGGGTGTACCGCCATCGCCATAGCCCATTTCACTTGGTATGTACACTTTCCATTTATCCCCAATATGCATTTTCTGCAAAATCTCTGTCCAGCCCCTGATCACGCCTGCAACAGGTATTGTTAATGGCTCTCCTCTTTTATAAGAATTATCAAATTCTTTTCCGTCAGTTAAAGAACCGGCATAATGGGCCACTACTGTATCCTGCAACTGCGGCATAGCAGAGTTAGCATCACCACTCTTCAATACTTCGTACTGCAAACCGTTTGGTAACGTCATTACACCAGCACGCTTTTTATTGTTATCCAAAAATGCCTGCCCTTTATCTTTTTGCACTTTTGCTTTTTTAGCAACATTTCCCTGCAAGGTTGTTTGTATAGTCATACCTGCCTGCTGATCTGTAAGCAGGGTGGTTTTACCAGCAAAAACTTCTTCCATCGCTTTCAGCATCACGGCGCTGTTTACATCCGTTATTCCCTGGGCTTTCAGGTTATTGCCAATGTTCATACCCAGGGCATAACTAAAAGAATCGAGCGTTGTCTTAAGTGACGGGGCAGCTGCTTTTGCAGTTACGGCTGCTTTTGGTTTTGGTGCTGCAGCGCCCTTCTTCTTTTGTGCGCTAGCCCCCACCGTTATCAACGACACACCAACAACTAAAAAAAACTGTTTCATTGCTTTTGTTTGATTTATATGATTTAAAATTTACGCTTCTCTTATGTCTTTTCCTGTAAGGTGGATGAACACATCTTCCAGGTTGGCAGCTTTTACCTGTTTGGGTCTTTCAAAGCCGGTGGCCACCAGGTCATCGATCATTTTATCCGGCGAAGCTAAGGCAATTATTTTTCCTTCATCCATAATGGCGATCCGGTCGCATAACTGCTCGGCCTCATCCATATAGTGCGTTGTAATAATTACCGTAGTACCCTTGGCCCGGATGTCCCTTACCAGGTCCCATAAATTGCGCCTTGCCTGGGGATCAAGACCCGTGGTGGGTTCATCCAAAAAAATGATCCTTGGTTGATTGATCAAAGTGGTGGCAATAGAGAACCGTTGCTTTTGCCCCCCACTCAGTTCTTTGAATTTGCTCTTTGCCTTATCCTCCAGGTTTACCAGTTGCAGCAATTCCTTTGCATTCACGGGTTGGTTATAAAGGCCAGAAAATAATTGTATCAGCTCGGTAAGGTTTAACCCGGGATAGTAACCTGAGGTCTGTAACTGTACGCCGATTATCTTTTTGATACTGTTGGGCGCTGTATCAAGATTGAATCCATCCACCAGCACGGTTCCGCCCGTTTTTGAACGCAAGGTTTCTATTATCTCCAGCGTAGTGGATTTACCGGCTCCATTTGGGCCCAGCAAGCCGAATATTTCTCCTTCATACACATCAAAGGAAATACCTTTAACGGCTTCAAATGTGCCGTAGGTTTTCTTTAATTCTTTTACCGAAATGATGATGTTTACCATGAATAATTCCTTTAGTCCTTGCTTTAATTGGGTAGGTAATTTAGCCAGCGCAAAGTAAGTGAATTTGATTGGTTTATACCAGGTGTACCTTGGGCGCTATGGGAACTTCAGCGTTAAAATTTATATATAAGCAATTTCCCCTGTTGAGGATCGAGTATAGAAACATACATATTATTGCCTACCGCAGTCATTTGCGGCCTGTCTTCCCTGTATGAAAATTCTTTTGCAAAGTCATCTGCCTCTTTCATCCTCTCCTGCCACTCATCAACAGCAAACTTTGCATTCCTGTTACGAATTACTTTCCCGGTGTTTATGTCAAGTGAGTTATTTATGGTGAGTGTTCCGGTATGTTTAAACTG
The DNA here is from genome assembly GCA_029561305.1 of Bacteroidota bacterium. GTDB lineage: Bacteria > Bacteroidota > Bacteroidia > Chitinophagales > Chitinophagaceae > Ferruginibacter. Next base: position 8,534 of record JAKQJG010000261.1, read on the forward strand.
GGTCATAGAAACCCCCATACTATTTGGACTGGAGTTAATAGCGTAAGTGGCAGCCACCGATGTAACGACGCTTAAAAAAATATCCCATCCAGTCATATTTTCAAAATAAGACGACAATCCTACATCAAAAAAATTGCTATCCTTTGATACATTTATAGTCAGGGATTTAAAATGCCTGGCAAGCTCCTTTATTCTTTTTGCTGGCAAAGTATCATCGTTTCCAGTCTGCAGCAGCGGATTCACATAAACTGAATCAAAACTGCTTGAATTTATCGTGCTGTTGAGCAAAACTTTCCCTGTATAAATATTAGTAGCTTTTATAAAAAATGTATCTCCGTAATTACCGGTTTTAAGAAGCAAATCACCATTTAAAAGAGAGTTACCCGGAAGGAATATCTTGTCTGATGTAAAGCCCGGGGGCGGCGACACAGAATTGTATTCAACAGTAAAATCATTCAGACTTACTGTTATAAGATTGGTTTGGTAATTAGGGTTCTCGATTGTAAAAACCAGTTTGTCCTTAAATTGATATACTTTTTTCTTTGCCAATGAAAGATATGCAGGAACAGGATAGCTATTACTATAAATTATGTAAGATCCATTTTTATCCTTCTTAAAAAAATCAGAAAACAAATGCACCTTGTTTTTTTTATCGCTTACTATTTTACCAGGCGCAATTACTTTTTCAACTGAGACTATTTTTTTGCCATTTTTCTTCACATGAATACTAAGAGCATCCGAATCTTTGATATACGTTACAACATAAAATATTTCATCATCCTGAAATACGCCTGCTATCCTTTCTTGGGGATTAAGTGAAAGGGTATCTGTAACAATAGCAAAGCTGCCATCTGTGTTCAAAGCTGTAAAAAAAACCTCATCGTTCTTACTGGAATAATAACAATCATATAAAAAACCATTGGCATAGTTAGTGGCAAGCCTTTCAAAAGAACGGGTCTTTAAAAAAGACCTGTCGGTGCTTTTTTGCTCTTTAAAAACAACTTTTGGCAACTCCCCTTCCTTAAACAGCACCCTTGAATTGCCAGTATAAGAAACAATATCAGCCAGCAGGTTTCCGCTATTATCTGTAAACATTTTAACATCCCGGGCTAATAGTTCCTCCGGTGATAAAATATAGGTGGCAACTCTGTCCTGTGCAAAACACTTCTCTGTAAAAAAACATAGCAATATAAAGGGTAAAAATCTGTACATATATTTAAAATGCCCGGTAAGGAAGAAAAATCTCTCAGTAAACTCATTTATTTTACCATTCATTTTAGTTTCCGGGATAATGCGTCTGCATCTCTTCCATCATCAGTTTACTGCCCACAAAAAACGGCGTTCGCTGGTGTACATCTGTTGGCTGCAGTTCCAGTATCCGCTGGTGCCCGTCTGTTGCCAGTCCGCCCGCCACTTCCACGATAAAGGCAAATGGATTGCACTCATACATCAGCCTTAATTTTCCACCGGGCTTATCCGACGTATTGGGATACATAAAGATGCCCCCTTTGATCAGGTTCCTGTGCACATCGCTCACCATACTACCAATATACCGTTGCGTATAGGGGCCACCGGAAGCCTTGTCTTTCATCTGGCAGGCATTGATGTACCTTCTAACGCCTTCATCATATTTAAAGAAGTTGCCATGGTTTACAGAAAATATTTTACCTGTTGGCGGACAAATAATATCCGGGTGGCTCATTGTCCATTCTCCAATGGAAGGATCCAATGTAAAACCATTTACACCTCTTCTCGTGGCATATACCAGGATGGTAGAGGAACCATAAATAACATAACCCGCCGCCACCTGCTTAATTCCGGGTTGTAAGAAATCTTCTTTTGTTGCTGGAGAGCCAAGTGGTGACACCCGCCTGTAAACGCTAAAAATGGTACCGATAGAAACGTTCACATCAATATTGGCACTGCCGTCGAGCGGATCAAACAGGCACACATACTTACTATTGTTGCTGATCTCGTCATCAAAGATCACTACATCGTCCAGCTCTTCACTGCCGATTCCAGCGCAACTGATACCATGACGCAGCACACCCATGAACTGCTCATTAGCATATACATCCAGTTTCTTTACTTCTTCGCCCTGCACATTCACCGTGCCATAGTCACCTAATATATCAACCAGCCCGGCTTTATTCACTTCCACATTTACTCTTTTGGCAGCAAGGCCCATATCCCTTAAAAGGCCGGAAAGCTCACCGGTGGCATTGGGGAAATTTCTCATTTGCTGAATGGTAAATTCGTCTAGGGTTTGTACCCGGCGGTTAATTAAACTCATAATGGCAATCGTTTAGAAGATGATAGAAAAAATCACTGGCATCCAAAAATAAGGATTATTCATGTGCGCTGTTTTATCCGAAATAACAGCATCGAACCGTATCCGGCAAAAAAATCAATGGTATCGATTGCAGGGAGGGCAAATTAGCTGATGTGATGATTTGATAATTTGATGATTTGAAAATGTGAAAATGCGAAAATGTGAAAATTTGAAAATGTGCTGATTTCCTTATCCCGGCAGGCCTGTAAAAATTTGACGGATATTTTTTTAGCACTACTAAAACAAATGCAGCTATTATTACATTTGCAGGGCTTACACCTGCCATTAGCAAATTAGCTAGTCAGCAAATCAGCACATTACTATTATGAAGGTTTTTAAATTTGGTGGCGCCAGTATCAATAGCACAGAAAGGATAGAAAATGTTTCGAAGATCATCCGGAGTTATCAAGGCGAAAAGCTGCTCATTATTATTTCGGCGATGGGCAAGGTGACGAATGCCCTGGAACGGGTTGCAGAAGAATTTTACAAAGGCCAAAAGGAACAAGCGCTTGCTTTGTTCCATGAGCTCAAGATGGAACACAACACGGTGGCAAAACAACTCACCGGGCATACCATTGACCAGTTCACAGATATTTTTACCGAAGTGGAATGGCTGCTGCATGACAAGCCAGTAAGGGATTATGATTACTATTACGACCAGATCGTTTGCTGTGGCGAGTTGCTTAGTACCATTGCGGTGAGTCATTATTTCAACCATATCGGTATTAAAAACAAATGGATGGATGTAAGGGATATTGTGCGGACGGATGATAATTTTAGAGACGCAAATATTGACTGGAATTTTACACAAGCGAAAATAAACAAGGAGGTGTTACCTGCGTTTAGTGATACCGATATTATCATCACACAGGGTTTTATAGGTTCTACTGACGAAAACGAAAGCACTACCCTGGGAAGAGAAGGCAGTGATTACAGTGCCGCTATTTTCGCCAATATGCTGAACGCCGGGAGCCAGACGATCTGGAAAGATGTGGAGGGTGTGATGAATGCCGATCCCAAAAAATTTAATGATGCCGTTTACATTGATAGCTTAAGTTACACCGAAGTAATTGAAATGGCTTATTATGGCGCCCAGGTGATCCATCCAAAAACCATCAAGCCATTACAAAACAAAGGCATACCACTGCATGTAAAATGTTTTTTGAATGCCGCCTTGAAGGGTACCGTCATCAGCAGCCAACCGGTACACAACCTGCCACCTATTATCGTGGTGAAACAAAACCAGGCGCTGTTACAGTTGAGCTCCAAAGACTTTTCTTTTATCGGCGAAACGGGTGTTGGCAATTTATATGCGCTGATGGCTGGTTTCAAGATCAGTCCCAACCTGGTACAAAGCGGCGCCATCACCGTGATGTGCTGTCTGGATGACAAATCAGATAAAGTGGAAAAGCTGGCTTTGGCTGCGGGCGATTTGTTTGATGTGCAGGTAGAAAGAAATCTCACACTGCTCACTGTGCGGCACTATAATGACGCTATCGTAGAAAAATTAACAGCAGCAAAGCAACAGGTACTCAGTCAAAAGACACCGGATACCATTCAAATATTATTAAAGGAATGATCAGTTAAGATGTTCTCACCCTGGGGTCAACCTTTGCATATAACATATCAGCTAATGAATTGATCAAAATAAAAATGCAGCCGCTGATCAATACAGAACCCATCACTACAGGGTAGTCTAATTTTTCCAGTGCATCCACGGTTACCTTGCCTATTCCCTTCCAGCCAAAAATATATTCTACAAAAAAAGCACCTGCCAGCAGTTCGGCAAACCAGCCTGTAACAGCAGTGATCACCGGGTTCAATGCATTACGCAAAGCATGTTTCATAATAACCGTTCTCTTACTCAAACCCTTTGCATAGGCTGTACGGATATAATCCTGGCTCAGTACATCCAGCATACTGCTTCTGGTGAGCTGGGTAATGATGGCCAGCGGACGGATGCCCAGTGTAAGTGCCGGCAGGATCAAATTCCTGAGTGTAAGATATTTTTCACCCGTCACTTCGTCGATATCAAACCAACTGCCGGTTAAATGGAGCCCGGTGTAAGGATGAAGCACTACACCGAAAAAATAAGCAATGATAATGGCCATAAAAAAGGACGGAGCAGAAATGCCTGCAATGCTGGCAAATACAGCAGTGGTATCCAGCCAGCTGTCTTTTTTAACCGCCGCAATAACGCCGAGCAGTATGCCAAAAAAAACGGCAAACAGCATCGCAGCGGTTGCTAACAATAGAGTGCCAGGCAGTGCTTCCAGCAATACGGCGCCAACATTTTTCTTGGTTTGATAACTTTTCCTGAGATAGGGCATTTTAAAACCCAGCCTGGTGTCAGCACCAACAAAAAATCCTTTTAATTCCTTCTTGGCAATGTCTTCTTTGCTGTGTATGCTTAAGGGAGAGATATCATTCAGGTACAAAAAAAACTGCTTCCATTTGGGCTGGTCCAGGTAAAGGTCTTTGCGGATATTATCCAGCGTTTTCTTATCCCCTGTTTGTCCGACGATCATTCTTGCCGGATCACCAAAACCCTGGAACATAATGAATACGAGTATCGCAATACC
>JAKQJG010000269.1 GCA_029561305.1 Bacteroidota bacterium
GGCACCGGCGGAACATTAATTATTAATGGCGGTACTAACTTAGTTGTTGACGGTGGCGGCGACCAATTTTTATCGGGTGGCGCCAATGATAACATCATCCGTTTTGCATCTAACGGTGCCGTATCGGGTACGCCGGAATTGTGGAATGTAACCATCGGCACCAGCGGCGGCGGCGTGGATTTTCAAAGCAATGCCAGAATAAACGGCATATTTCAAATCATCAGCGGTGGCTTTGTAAATCCTAATGCGCCAAGATACAATACGGGTTCGTTCCTGGTTTACAATACTGGCGGTCCTTATAACCGCAATATTGAATGGGGCAATAATGCTGGATTGGGAACACCCGGCTATCCTCATCATGTAACCATACAAGGTGGTACCACACTTAACTTCTTAAACAATACCACATTTGATATGGGTTGTGGCGGCAATCTTACAATTGGAACTGCCTCTGCCGGCACACTTGTGCTCACAGATTATGTACAACCTTATGACCTTTTTGTAAGGGGCAATATTAATATCGGCGGCACTGCAGCCGGCATACTTACTATGTCAAATAGTATAGGTTGCGATCTTTACCTCACAGGCAACTGGACCCGTACGGCAACAGGTAATGTAAACTTTGGTTTTGGCAATGGCAGGTCTGTTTATTTTGACGGAAGCACTGATGCCACCATTACTGCAACCGGCGGCCAGTATTTCCCTTATGTAAGAATGGAAAAAGCTGCTAAGGCAAACAAGGTTACCCTTGCAGATCATGTGAGTATTGGATTTGAAGTAACTTTTACAAGAGGTACATTGGATCTGGGTACCAATAATAAATTTTTCACCCTGCTGTCAAATGCTAATAACGATGCAAGGGTGGATGTGAGTGATTCGGCCAATACGGATTTTGTATATGGTGCTTCTGACACAGAAGGACAATTTATTGTGCAGCGGTATTTCCCTGCCAGGCGAGCCTGGAGGCTGGTAACTGCACCGCTTAAACAAGGAGGCGGAACACATAGCATTTCACAAGCATGGCAGGAAAGGGGCAATGCCGCAACCGGTCTTGACTATACCGCTGCCAACTGGATATCATCGGTTGCAACGGATACCGCTGCTGCTAATTTTGCTACACAAATTACCGGTGGCAGCACGGCAAATGGTTTTGATGCAAGTCCAAATAATAGTTCCTCCATTAGATTCTTTAGTGGCGGTTTGTGGAATACACCTGCCAATACCAACAGCACGGGTGTTAATAGCCAGGAAGGCTGGTTATTGTTTGTACGTGGCGACAGGGAAAATTATGGTGAAATAACCAACCAGTTTAAATTACCCACTATTACCACGCTCCGTCCACGTGGACAGATCTTTCTTGGCCAAAAAACGATTACTGCAAGTGGTTTGCAAACAGTGGGCAACCCTTATGCCTCGGCTGTTGATTATTTTAATATGACAAGAACAGGTGCCGGCTGGCCTGCTAGTCCCACGTATTTTGTTTGGGATCCATCATTAGGTGGTGCAAATGGCGTAGGCGCATGGGTAGCGCTAACCTGGAATGGCAGCAATTTTACTCGTTCTGCCCCATTATCAGGCACTGGCACCAGCAATTATGATAACAGGTATATTGCTTCCGGTGCAGCAATTATGGTTGATTTTCCTGCCGGTGGCGGAACACTTTCGATGAATGAGGCAAATAAGAACACCGACAGTACTACCACTGCATTCAGACCAGTAAGACAATTAATGACTTCACTACAGGCTAAAGATGCAGATAATACCCTGTATGTTGCTGATGCAGCGTTGAGTTTATTTGGCAACCAGTTTAATGATGCTGCTGATGTGGATGATGCCCGTAAATTGTCGAATGTGAATGAGAATATTTGCCTCAGGAGAAATGACGGCTATCTCTCCATAGAACGAAAAAAATTGAACGCTGATGCGGACACGATCTTCTATTTTATAAATAAGCTGCAGAAGAAAGAGTACAAACTGCGCTTTGAGATGGATAATATTGACCTGCCTGCATCCACTGCCGCCTTTTTGGAAGATACCTACCTGAAAACAAAAACACCGGTAAGCATTTCTGGCACAACGGAAGCAGGTTTTGCAGTAACCAATGATGCCGGTAGTGCAGCTACAGAACGGTTCAGGCTGGTGTTCAGGCGTTCTGTTTGGTACAGCAGTATACAAGCGGATATACTTAACAGTGACGTTGCAGTCAGCTGGTCGGTACGGGATGAACTGAATATTGAAAACTATGAAATTGAGCGGTCGTCTAATGGCAGCAGCTTTACAACCATTGCCAGCCAGTTCTCCAGGGGCAACAGTGAGATACCGGTTGCTTACAACGGGTTGGATTTATCACCAGCTCCGGGAGAATATTATTACCGCATCAAGAGTACCAGCAAAAATGGCATTGTAACATATAGTGACGTGGTAAAAGTAAAAGTGGTAAGATCAACCCCGCATATGTATGTGTTTCCAAACCCGGTTACCAACAGTACCATTCAGTTGCAGTTGAATAATGCAATGGAAGGCGTGTACTCAACAACGTTATTTGGCAATAACGGGCAGGTGATCAATAATGAGCTTATCAATCATGCCGGTGGTACCTCTACTAAAGCGATCCGGCTGAAGCAGCAAATAACTGACGGCACCTATCAATTAAGAATAACCGCCCCTGATAATACTATAACGGTGATTAAAGTGGTGATAGTAAATGAATAAGGATGATACCGGATAAAAAAACAGGTTGCCTGCAAGGCAACCTGTTTTTTTTAGGAGCCTGTTTACCATTTTTCCAGGCCTAGTAATTTTTTGCCCAGTTCATTTAGTACGGCTGTTTCGTATTTTGTTTGCTCCCATTTGCGTGGGTCGCCAGGAAAAGCGTAGCCTTCCGGGGCAACCCTTTCTTTCCAGGATGTGATCCTCCATTGGCTTAAGGCTTCATTATTTTCTTCTGCCGGCATCATTGAAATGTATTGGGCGATACGAACTTTATCAACGCTCTTGTTTGGCCGGATGCCATGTGGCTGGAGGCTGTTAAAAATAAGCAGGTCGCCGGCCTCCATTTTTACTTTTACAAAATCAAAACCTGTAGTATCGGGTTTAAAATGGTCACGGTCGCTGGGTTGGGTTAGCTTCCATGTATCATAGGTCCTGAATAATTCAGGCAGGCATTGAAAGCCTCCCATGTTTTCATCATCCTGGTCAGCCAGTGCCAGTACGCCCTGTACATTCACTGGTTTGGTTTCAGGGTCATAATCCCAATGAATAAAACCCTTTTGTTCAAATCCCGGCTTTATAGGAAAATTAAGATTAGCCCTGTCAATGGTTACCCATAGCTTTTCTGTGCCCCAGATATCGGTAAAGGCATCGTATACTTTTTGCGACATGCGGTTGTTCCACAAATGCTGGTTGTTATATACTTCCACCATACCGGTATTGGTAAGTTCTTTCATTTTCATCTCTGCCCTGGGGGCTGCATACCAGGTTTCGGGGTTGCCCGGGTCTTTTTCTTCAAACTCCCATAAAAATTTTGCCGTATCCATAGCCTGCTCTTTAGGTACAGCATTTTTGATAACGATATAACCATTGTTGATCCAAAAATTCCAGTCAGCCTCACTCAATACACGGAGTGGTTTGCCATTGCTGCGATCGTTTAATTTAACCGCACTGCTTTTGGCAGTAGAGGGGTTGCCCGGAATGTCTTTATGTGCATTTCCAGGCTGCATGGTGGGCGCCATTGTTGGCACCATTGTTTTTTGTTCCATATAGCGGTTATTTTTTTACTAAATAAGCAATTGACAACAATTGGCCTTTTACTGCGACATTTTTTTACATCTTTGGCCTGCATGCGTTTTCTTGCTCATTCATTTGTAAGGTCAGTAAATATTTTTCCGTCGTCCTGGAGTAAGATATGGTGAAGCATGGCAGCCGTTTTTGATACTACAAATGTAGCTTTGAATTTTGTGAGTAGATGAAATGTCTTGATCCGAAGGATAAAAAAAGCGCCGCAGGTATGCGGCGCTGAATGATTTGGATATTTATTTTAAGCGGGACAGGGTTATTATTGAAGAATTAGTTTGAAAATTTGTTTGGTTCCTTTATCTCCGGTTACAATCACATTGTACATACCAGCTGGTTTGCCAGCCAGTTCCAGTTCCTGTTTGTTAAATCCTGCAGGCAACAGCTTGCTGATATTCATTATTCTTTTTCCGTCGATACTTACGACACTGATATTTACCCTGTCTGCCACAGGCAGCGTAAACCCAATTGTTACGTTGCCTTTAGATGGGTTTGGATAAACACCTGGCTGTTGCAAAGCGTTGTCAATCCGGTTTGTAAGAGGTGCTGGTCTTGCTGCTGCACAATTGCCGGGTGCAGGGCTGTCGCCGGTAATCTCCATCCAGTCAATATCAGCAGTTGCATTGCTGGCAATACTTTCCAGCCGGATGGTATTGCTGCCTGCATTTAATGTAACATTTACGATGGTATTGGAGAATATTGAACTGCCGCTTGTTCTGGGGAACGGCAAGGCTGCATTCACCACCACACCATTCAATATGAACTTCATACTGAAAGTATTGCTGGTACTGCTGTTGGCATATCTCCAGTTGATTGAATAGGTTCCTGTAACCGGCACATTTACTTTCCAGTTAACGCCTTTACCTGCTGTATTGGTCAGGTTGATCACTTTTGTATTGTTGGCACCGCTGTTACTGCTTACAGATCCTTCTATCAAACAGAGGCCTGTTGCCTGGGTTGCATTATCTTCTATTCGTATGGTGGTTGTTCCTCCGCCGCCCGACAACTGGAAGTTGGCCGTAGCAGTTCTGTTGGCACTCATGGTGACAGTGGTGGTGGGGTTTGTTCCGGTGGCATTGCCGCTCCAGTTTACAAATACATAACCGGCTGCAGGGGTTGCCGTAACGGTTGCCACTGCGCCTGCTGCATAGGTGCCGCCACCACTAACGGTGCCGCCTGTCACAGGAGAAGCGGTCGTAGTTAAGGTGTAGGTGGTTGGTGGTATTACCGCAAAGTTGGCAGTAACCGATTTGTTAGCGTTCATTGTAATGGCAGTGCTGGCGGAAGTACCGCCTGCATCTCCGCTCCATCCCGTAAAGTTGTAGCCTGCTGCCGGAGTTGCCGTAACGGTTGCCAGCGCTCCCGATGCATAAGTGCCGCCACCACTAACAGTGCCGCCTGCCACAGGATTCGCTGCTGCAGATAACGTATAGTTGGTTGGTGATATCGCCTGGAAATTAGCCGTAACAGATTTGTTGGCATTCATAGTAACTGTAGTGCTGGTACCTGTACCGCTTACATCTCCACTCCAGCCGGTAAAAGTATAGCCAGCAGCTGGCGTGGCGGTAAGCGTGAGTACGGTACCTGAATTATACGTGCCGGCACCACTAACAGTGCCGCCTGCTGCAGGACTTGCTGATGCAGTAAGTGTATACGTTACCGGGGCAGTGCCGCCGCAGGAAGTGGGACTTGTTAATGTGGCGCCTGCTCCTCCCAGCACCAGTGATTTTACATTAGCCGAAGGAGTGACTGTTAACGTATAAGGAGGTGTAAATGCAGTGCCGCTTCCTGCTGTATTGCCTGTTGTGGAAACGAATGTATTGTTGACAGCCGTTACCGCTGTAAAATCATTTTGATACAGGTCGATCGGTGTTCTTACGCTTTCGAAATAGTTGCTTTCAACACGGATGTTTGCTTCCCTTCCGGCACGTACGCAATGACTGTTGCCCGTACTATTGAAGTAATTATTCACCATGTGTATTTGGCCATATCTTACCCTGGGCATCCTTTCTTTAACACCTGCACCATACCAGTTATACATCATCGTTACTTTCAACTTATTACGGTCTGATGTTTTACTGTCGGAATTACCAATAAGATTGCAAAACTGGTGGTTGCTGGATGCTGATGTGTAATAAAACCTGCACCAGGTAATGGCAATAAAATTGGCACCATTTGAAATGTCCAGATTGCCATCCTGGCCGTCATAAATATTGCAATGGTCTATCCAGATATTGGTGGCAGCTGTACCATCAATGGTTATACAATCCACCCCATCCACATCAACGGCTCCGGGGCCTTGTACGATCATATTCCGGATAATGACATTACTGGCTTTGATGGTAAATCCACCGAACAGTTTAGCACCAGGCAGGCCAATGATGGTTTTATTGGCTGCCACATTTACCCGGGTACCAACGCCTGTACCTACAGTTCCGGATACATAGATTACCTTGGCACCGCTTGAGCTGGCCTCAGTTTGCAACGCAGCAAGGGTAGTGACGGTAACAGGTGTAGCAGATCCACCCCCGGTGGTACCGCCATTTTGAGTGGCCCATCCTACAGGGGCACATTGGTCCTGGCTAAAACTGGTACTGGTAATAAAGGGGCATACGAATACAAAGAGGGTAAGCAATCGTTTAAGCATGTGGCGTAGTTTTTAATATTGAACTAAAAATCGTTCACAAGGCAAACGGAAAAATGTGGTGGCAGGAGGCAAGCAATTTTTTAAAAAATATCAATCGGGCTGATATTGGAAAAGGATATTGGTTGAACCCGGGCTTATGGCCTCAGGATCCAGCGGAACGCTTTCTTAAACTTTAATAACATGTGTTTTTTGTTTTTTATTAATTCAGAAAATGATTCTTATTTCTGCGTCAGTAAAAGCCTGGGGGCTTTAAAACAGTGCTGAAATGCGGTTATAAAACTATACTTTAACAACTATGATATAAAGCGTTTTCTTCTCTTTATTTGTGCAATCGCTCCCGGCAACGATTGCGTTTTGAAGCCTCCTTTTCTCTAATTATAAACACTTGTTGAGGATGCCGGAATCAAATTGAAATGTATTTGATCAAAGAAGGATATTTATGGTGCTCGTTTTGCACATTTTAGAACCCTGAAAAGCAACAGTAAGAGAGACAGAAATAACGCTGTGAGCTGGATAAAAAAAATTACTTTTGCCGCCTAAAAAAAATGTTATGAATAAAGGACCGGTTTCTCAATACATACAGCACCATTACAGGCATTTTAATGCAGCCGCATTGATGGACGCTGCCAAAGGATATGAAACACATTTGGCAGAAGGTGGAAAAATGATGATCACCCTTGCTGGTGCCATGAGTACAGCCGAGCTGGGGCTAAGCCTCGCTGAAATGATCCGCCAGGATAAAGTGCAGATCATCAGTTGCACGGGTGCAAACCTGGAAGAAGATGTAATGAACCTGGTGGCCCACAGCAAGTACAAAAGGGTACCTAACTACCGCGACCTTACACCACAAGATGAATGGGACCTGCTGGAGAATCACTACAACAGGGTTACAGACACTTGCATCCCGGAGGAAGAAGCTTTCCGCCGCCTGCAAAAACATTTGGTGAAACAATGGAAGGATGCTGAGGCAAAAGGAGAACGTTATTTTCCCCACGAGTTTTTGTATAAAACTGTTTTAAGTGGTGAGTTGCAGCAGTATTACGAGATCGATCCAAAAGACAGCTGGATAGTGGCGGCAGCAGAAAAGAATCTTCCTATTGTGTGCCCTGGTTGGGAAGACAGCACCACCGGGAATATTTTTGCCAGCTATGTGATCAAAGGTGAAATGCAGGCAAGTACTGTTAAAAGCGGTATTGAATATATGGTGTGGCTGGCCGACTGGTACCGGAATAATTCTGCCGGAAAGGGCGTGGGTTTTTTCCAGATCGGCGGCGGTATTGCTGGTGATTTCCCCAT
>JAKQJG010000147.1 GCA_029561305.1 Bacteroidota bacterium
TGGCACAGAATGCACAAAAAAAAGCATCAGAAAATTATACCAATGATGCCATGACAGAAAAATATATTTCAGCTTATAATTTCAGCGGAGGGTAAAATACATGGATAACAAAACCCGGATTATAAGTGATGAGTTTACCAAGCTGTCCATTGTGGGATTGGTGGTTGTTCAACTGGCGCTGGCCAATGGCCTGTACCTGTTTCTTTGTTATGCTGTATTGTTCTTTCTTATGTACAATTTGTCGCAGCCGTATAAACCTGCCATCTTTACTGTTGTGGCCATCAACCACATGGTGCAGATATTGCCAGGTATTTGGCTTGCAAATTATCTCGATAAAGATCTTAACTACAGGGCGATATACACAGAAAAAGCCACTGTACTAAGTCTTATTGGCTTGCTTTTTTTATTTGCACCACTTATCTACCAGCAAAATAAAATCAAGCGGTTATCACTAAAAGAATTCCAGACGCAAGCCAACCGGCTGTCAACCAACAGAACTCTCAACTGCTATTTAATTGCACTGGCCATCACTTCGGTATTAACAGGTGTTGCTTTTTTGTATTCAGGGTTCACTCAAATTATTTTAAGTGTAGTAAAGATCAAATGGTTTTTCTTCCTTCTGTTTGGCTACCTGGTTTTCTTGAAGAAAGAGAAAAAGACGGTGTTTTACCTGCTGGTGGCATTTGAATTTATTTCCGGCTTTTATAGCTTTTTTTCAGAGTTTAAAACGGTGATCTACTATCTCGCCGTTTTACTGCTGGGCTTTGTATCCAATATCAATTTCAAGCAACTGGCCATTGGCGCTATAGGTTTATTTTGCATGGTTTTTTTAGGGTTGATGTGGACAAGTGTTAAAAACGATTATCGGGCTTTTTTAAATAAGGGCGAAGCAAAGCAATCAACGTCAGTTTCAAAAGATGATGCGCTGGACAAGCTGCTCGAGTTGTCCAGCGAAAGCCAGGAAAAAGGAACGGAAGGGTCAACAAAAGTATTTTTGGAGCGGCTGCAGTACACCTATCATTTTGCCAAAGCATTAGAAAGAGTGCCTGAAGTGATACCATTCCAGAACGGTGCCAACTGGCTGGAAAATATTGAGTTTTCTACCACACCAAGATTTTTAAACCCCAATAAGCCAGTAATTGATAACTCCGCAAAAACGACCAAGTATACAGGTATCCGTTATTTGGGTACTAAACAGGGAGTATCTTTCAGCCTGGGTTATTTTGCCGAGTTTTATATAGATTTCGGACAGTATCTGATGATGTTTGGAATATTGTTTCTTGGTTTCGTATATGCTAAGCTGTATAAATATTTTTTAACCAGTTCTTCTGATAATCCAATATTTAACTATGCTTTAGTCGGTGCATTTTTCTTTGAATTTGCGAATTTTGAAATAGATGGCACGTTTCTGACCGGACGGCTTTTTGCAAGTATTGTTACGTTTTTCGCTCTTACATATTTCTTTGGAAGGCCATTGTTGAATTATATATCCGTAAAAAATAGTGACAACAAACAGCAGGAAGGTGTTTAAAAATACGCTCATATGTTACCTGTTTAAATTCATTCTCTGTTTTTGTATACTGTATTATGGCACGAAGGCCATGGCCGGCATTACAGCACCCGGTGGCGGGTTCTACTGGGAGTTTGCCGACAAGTATTTTAATTACGTGGCATGGCTTCGTTCCTTCCTTATGTCCACCTCATCGTTTGTTCTTGAATTGGCCGGCTATGATATTTATATGAAAGATATTTATACCATCCGCATGCAGGGTGGTATAGGTGTGCATATTGTATATAGTTGTCTCGGTTACGGCGTAATGAGTTTTTGGATCGCATTTATTTTTGCCAATAGCGGCACCTTCCGGCAAAAGTTATTCTGGATCCTCTTAGGATTGGTTGTCATCTTCATCATTAATGTAAGCCGTGTTTGCCTGATGCTGGTGGCGGTAAATAGAAAATGGAAAACACCCCTTGGCTTTGATAATCATACCTGGTTTAATATTGCTGCTTATACTGCCATTTTTATAATGATGTGGCTGTTTGATAAATCCAGTAAAAGGCGAAAAACTGGTATTGCAGCCAGCTAAATTATTGCAGCTTTTTTGAAAAAAATACTTATACTGGTGGATTGGTTTGCTCCTGGCTACAAAGCCGGCGGACCCATACAAAGTTGCGTAAATATTTGCGCAGCACTAAACAAAGAATATAAGATATATGTACTTACAACAGATACAGATCATGGAGTGTCAGAGCCATATCACGGTATTACTGCCGGAGAATGGATAACTGAGCCATCCTTGAATGTGGCGGTTTGTTATTTGGAAAAAAAGACGATCTCAGCAAAGAAAATAAAAGAACAGCTGCTTTTTATCAATGCTGATACAATTTATCTCAACCACCTGTTTTCACCGCTTTTTGTTGTGTACCCGCTCTGGCTCAGGCTTTCAGGATCCATTACCAACCGGGTGGTGGTTTGTCCACGGGGAGCATTATACGAAAGCGCATTGGATGTAAAACGCTATAAAAAGATTCCCTTGCTTTTTGTGTATAAGCGGATGAACATACAAAGGAAAGTTGTTTTTCATGCCACTAACCTGCGGGAAAAAAAAGCCATACAAAGTTATTTTCCCGGCAGTGAAGTGATGGTAGCTGATAATCTGCCCAATACAAAACAGCTGTCTTTTAAATCAATCAAAAAAGAACCAGGCACTGTAAATTGTATATTTATTGCCCGGATAGTGCCGATAAAGAATCTACTTTTTTTGCTAAGCGCTTTACAAACGGTCAATTCAAAAGTTACCTTAACGGTTGTTGGTCCGGTTGAGAATGAAGGCTATTGGCAGCAATGCAGGGATCTCATCAGCACATTGCCTTTAAATATAACGGTGAACTATATTGGCCCCAGGCCTAACAGCGAACTCCATTCATTGATACAGCAGCATCATTTATTTATTTCGCCCACCACGGGAGAGAATTTTGGACATGGGATTTTTGAATCTTTTCTTGCAGGGAGGCCTGTATTGATTAGTGATCAAACACCATGGCTGCAGTTGGAAAAGGAACAAGCTGGCTGGGACTTGCCTTTGCAAAATACTGATGCATTTACAGAAGTACTGGATAAAGTGGGTAACTATAACCAGGATACTTTTGACGTATATGCAAAAGGTGCATGGCAGTATGCCGCCTTCTATATCAACAATAAAATGAGCAGGGAAGAATACTTTAAACTCTTTGGATGAGCTGGTTAAAAACACACATAATGGGGATTGAACAAAAAACGTTATTACCTGGGTCTGCCGTCCTTAAGCAATTGATGTGCATTTTAAAAACATGTTCTCCTCGAAAAAATCTGGCCATTTCCTGATTAAAAATGTTTTGGCTGAAACACATTATGTATAAAAGATTTAAAGTGGCTGGCTACTATTTTTTTGTCTGAACAGCCTGTTGAAAAATGCCTGGTATTTGCTTTCCAGCAGGTATGATAAAGCAAAAATCAACGGGATACCTATCGTGGCATACAATATATAGTTACTGCCGGTAAAATAAGATATTATAAGCAGTATCGGGAAATGAATGATATACACCGAATATGAAATAAAGCCAAAAAAATGTGCAAATTGTTTCAGCTTCATATTCTGCCTTAACAACAATCCCGGAATCAGCATGTAAATTAAAGCTGCAAGGGGAAGGGCCACATACAGCAAATTTGCAATACCTCTTGAATGGCTGAAGAAATACAAACCTGCAAAAACTAATAACATAGCTGCAATGCCATGCAAGGACGAAATTTTCAAGGTTGTTTTTTGTTTCTGCGAATAGTTGTCCTGGATGGAATAAACAAAAAGTGGTGCGGTTGCCAATGCAAACAAAAAATATTTGCCGACATCATAATACATTGGGCTAAGTTGATATCTCGAAATGGCGGGTAATAATGATGCAAACAGCAGGCCTACTTTAATATTCTGAACAATGAGCCTGTTTCTGTATTCGTAAATATAATAACCGAGCAGCCAAATGCCAGAAAAAGCAAACATAGAAACAAAATGAGCACTGACATCGCTTTTTACAACATAAAAAGCAGGTATACAGCACAGTGCTATGGCAAACCAACTGAATAAAAGTTTTTGTTGCCATTTTCCAATGGTTAGTGCATATACTACGTAAAAGAAAAATTCAAAACTGAGGCTCCATATTACGGGGTTAGTGACTGGTACGGTGCTAATATGCCCCTCAATGGTACTTGTAAAACAAAAAGCACCAATAATTGATTGCCAGCTGATGGCATTGCCAGTAATTTTTGCTGCAATAACGGCCAGTAAAATACCTGCTGCATATTGCGGATAAATCCGCAGCAGCCTGTTAAGAATAAATTGTTTTCGCCCGCTGTGTTTTTTCTTTTGAACAATATTTATTACAAGCCCGGACAATACAAAGAAAATAATAACTGCCTCGGTACCCCAATTAGAAATGAGATTAAGATTTTTATTGCTTTTTAATACAGGGTTTATACTAACAAAATGGCAAACGAAAACAAGCAATGCTGCCATGCCTCGTATAAACTCTAACTTCCAGTTCTTCATTGATGATCTTATTTGCGGTATGGGTACTGTTGGGTAAATTGATTTCTTTATCCTTGTTTTAAAGGTAGGTAAATGGATGTATTTATATTAACCTGCAAACAAATATAATCAGGAAGAACTTTTGTTCCCTGATTTGTATGTCACTAAAAGAAACACTGCCAGTTAGAAAAACGTAAAACCGGATCCATAACTGTCTATTCCATCTGGCACCCCTTTAACCGACCATTACCTTGGGTGTTTACTGTTGTAATGAGATGGTTCAGCATTTAGTAATTAATTGCGATGATATTTATGACCAGGATGAGAATGATCAATAGTAAAAAAATGCTTCGCAATATGCCGCCGGTTAAGCATTTAATTTTGCTGGCCGGTAATCAATATTTTAAATTGTTTGAATGAGCCAGTTGAAAAAAGTAAATAACGCAGCTTACAAAACCACCATCGTTATTGGGGCAGGCACAATTAAGCAAATGGCCTGGTATTTTACCAATATTTTATTTTTTAAAAATACTTTTAATGTCAGTTCTGGCAGTAAAGTTTTTTTATTGAAACTGTTTGGTGCAAGGGTTGGCACAGGTGTGGTAATAAAACCTGGTGTGAATATAAAATATCCATGGAAGCTGAGCATTGGAAACTACTCCTGGATAGGGGAGTCGGCATGGATCGATAATTTGTCTGATGTTTCCCTTGGTGAAAGTGTTACAGTATCGCAGGGAGCCTTGATACTAACCGGCAGTCACGACCATACAAAAGAAAGTTTTGATTTTATTTCTTTTCCGGTGGTTTTAGAAAATGGGGTATGGATAGGGGCTAAAGCGGTTGTATATGGAGGTGTTACAGCAGGCACTCATTCCATACTTGGCATTAATGCTGTTGCGGAAAACAATTTGCGGCCTTATACGGTTTATAAGGGCAACCCGGCTGTTCCGGTTCTAAAAAGAACTATTCACTAATTATGTTCGTCAATATTTTTATCCCGACAGTTAATCTTTATATCTCAAAATAGCGTATGAATATAATAAAGCAGCTTAAAACTGCAAAGATTGTAATCAGCGATCTTACCTCACACCAATTAAACAGGGAGAATAAAGTCGCCGCTGTTTGGCGTTTTCTAAAATGGCAGATACGATTGAGGATAACAGCTAATCCTTTAGTACACTCCTTTACAGAAAAATCAAAACTAATCATCAACAAAGGGATGCCTGCTGCCACCGGTAATTTGTATTGCGGTCTGCATGAGTATTACGACATGTCTTTTTTGCTTCATTTTTTAAGACCCGAAGATTTGTTTGTAGATATTGGGGCTAACATCGGCAGCTATACGGTATTGGCCAGCGCACATATTGGTGCTGCTTCTGTTTCTGTTGAGCCCGTGCCATCAACATTCACGCATTTAATTCAGAATATTAATATAAATCAAATAACAGGAAAGGTAACTCCTTTGAATATTGCTCTGGGTAGTCAAAAAGGGGATATAAATTTTACTGCTTCTTATGATGCCGCCAATCATGTAGCTACAAGCGATGAACAGAATGTAATTAAGGTTCCTGTTGAAACGCTGGACGCTGTTATGCAGGATCAAAATACTCCGGCATTATTGAAAATTGATGTAGAAGGTTTTGAAACCGAAGTAATAAAGGGAGCTTTAAAAACATTGGAAAATGATAAATTAAAAGCTGTTATTATCGAACTCAATGGCTCTGGCTGGCGATATGGATATAATGAACAGGATATTCACAATACTTTTCTTTCAATGGGTTTTTCCCCATATGTTTATAATCCCAAGGAACGGTCGTTAAGCGCTAAAGAAAAATTAGGAGCGTCAAATACCATTTATATACGGGATTTGAATTTTGTAAAAAATCGTGTAGAAACTGCGCCGCCGGTTACTGTACTGGGGATCACATTCTAAATCCATTGATGAATTTTCTGATTTTTACAATAAATGTTTATTTACAGAATGAAGATTATTAATTTGAAATAATCCTGTGTCCACCTCCATGACAGCCCATACCATCCACCACCGTCTCATCAAGCAGGCACTTACCATCCGCACCGTGGAGGAAAAGTTTTTGTCTTTATTCTCCGAAGGTAAACTCAATGGCACCGTGCATACCTGCGTGGGGCAGGAGTTTAGTGCGCTGGCTTTTGCAGGGCAATTAAAGAAAAAGGATTTTGTATTCAGCAATCACCGCTGTCATGGTCACTATATTGCATTTACGGGTGATGTTAAAGGTTTGCTGGCAGAACTACTGGGCAAAGCAAGCGGTACCTGTGGCGGCATTGGCAGCAGCCAGCATTTGTGCAATAATAATTTTTTCAGCAATGGTATACAGGGCGGTATTGTACCCGTGAGTGCAGGGTATGCACTGGGTAATAAAATAAGAAAGAACGGCGCCATCGGGTTGGTGTACATAGGGGATGGTACACTGGGTGAAGGTGCCTTATACGAAGCGATGAATATCATCAGCAAATGGGAGATACCCCTGCTGATCGTTTGTGAAAATAATTTTTATGCTCAAAGCACCCCGCAGAACATCAACCTGGCAGGTGATATCAGGGCAAGGGCCGAAGCATTTGGTATCAAAACCTTTAAAGGACATACTTCTGCACCGGAGCAGTTGATGGATGATGCCAGAACGGCGATCGATTATGTAAGAAGCGAAACCAAACCTGCTTTCTTTTTGGTAGAAACCTTCCGGCTCAATCCGCACTCAAAAGGGGATGATGACCGGCCTGCTGAAGAGATCCAATCATACAGGGAGAAGGATTACCTCAGCATTTTTAGCAAAGAGCAGGCTGAATACTATGGCAATTATATGGATAGTATCAGCAAAGAGGTCAACGAAATGGTGGATCATATTCTCCAGGAAAGCGAATTACCCATTGAAGCATACTACGAACCAACGGAACAAACCAACAGTAATAGCTGGCTGCCTGCAAAGCCAGTGAATAAACGGCAAGTGGAACTGCTCAATCATTTCTTTAAGGAAAACATCGTGACGAATGAGCGGCTGCTTTTTTTAGGAGAAGATATTTTATCGCCCTATGGTGGAGCTTTTAAAGTAACAAAAGAATTATCTTTTTTAGCACCGGAAAAAGTATTCTCCACACCCATTTCCGAATCGGCCATTACCGGCATTTCAAACGGACTGGCATTAAATGGTTTTAAACCCGTGGCAGAAATTATGTTTGGTGATTTTATTACACTGGCCTTTGACCAGATCGTAAATCACGCCAGCAAGTTTCACCACATGTTTAATAAAAAAGCCACCTGCCCGGTAGTGATCCGAACGCCCATGGGTGGACGAAGAGGCTACGGGCCTACGCATTCGCAAACACTGGATAAATTTTTAATTGGCATCGACAATGTAAAAACGGTAGCACTCAATACTTTTTTTGACCCGGCCATTGTTTACACCACGATCCTGAAAGAAGAACACCCGGTGATTGTTATTGAGAATAAAACAGACTACGGGAAAAAGATACTGCATCAGCCGGCAGCCAATTATGTGTACGAGATGAATGAAGATGCATATCCCGTGGTGCAGGCAAGACCGGCAGTATCGGTGCCCGACATTACCATTGTGGCTTACGGCGGCATGGCAGATCTCGTAAACGGGTTGCTCACAAATATATTTTTGTAAACGGATCTAAAAGCGGAATTGATAATACCCTGTTTGATCTCAGCCCTGCCGGTTGATATCATTGTGCAGTCTGTTGCAAGAACCGGTCAATTACTCGTAATTGAAGAGGGTAGTGCCTATGGCGGTATTGGGGCCGAGTTGATAGCCCAGGTGGTAGAAAGAACGGAGCAAAAAATAAAAGCCAGGAGAATTGCTGCACACCCGGTACCGATACCTTCTGTAAAGTCGCTGGAGCATACGGTGCTGCCAGATAAAGAAAGAATACTGGACGAAATAAAACTGCATTTTACATAAAGCCATTAATTTGGCCCCGATTTGTCGGGGAATTGCACGAATTAACACGAATTGATTTTTGATGAGCCTTTAGAATAATCAGGCTAATAAAAAAAA
>JAKQJG010000298.1 GCA_029561305.1 Bacteroidota bacterium
CACCGATGGCAGCATTTAAATTGATTTGATTTTTATTTTGAATAACCCAGCCGCATTGAGTCAGCTCAACGTCTATTGTATCCCGGGCAAGTTGTTCTGGGTTTTGATTCATGATTTAAGGTAGGGGACAAGATACTGAAAATTTGTACATCAATGCATGTCATACGTATACATTTGCATAGATGTATTTCAATATATATCAATACCGTTCAAAAGGCCTGAATACTCATTAATGGGGTGATAATTTTATATCAAAATCAGTGGCCCCCGGTTGAATTTTAACCGGCTACTTTCTATATGGAGAACGATATTGCTCAGATCATCTTTGTATAACGATATTGCAAATCATACAACTTTATTTTATTACAGCAACGCATTTTCCTTTAATGTATCCCAATATTCTTTTCCATATCCAACAAAGATTTCTGTGTTTGCAGGAATGTTTTTGAGTGCCACGATAAAGACCCTTTTCTTTTTTATTATGTATTCAGCATTGTTATTAATTCCTTTGATCTTTATTGGACCTTTTGCATCATTTGCAAAATGAGCCAGGGCATCCTTATTACCCTCTGCGTTAATAACGTGATTTCTTGAAACATAGTAGATGTACAGGTTTTTACCCTCGTTATGATCTACGTCATTCCAGGTGGTGATTTTGCCTTTGTATTCGGTAATGATGGTGCCCTTAGCAATGTCAACTGTTGTGAACAAACCTTTTCCTGTTCCGGGTATGGTGGAACGTTTTATTTTTAAGTGGCTATCGAGTACTTCCATTTTTTTAGGCAATGGTACAAGTTTATTACAGAATCCAGCAATATTTTATACCGGTCATCCTGGATTCAACTTTTATAAGGTCAAACTGTCTCCTGCTGTTATTGGCAATTTCTTTCTGAGGCCAATGCATTTTATTTTGCCTGTCCAGTCTATATTGGTTGATTTTTCGCCTGAGAAGATATGTATTTAAATTATGGGTAATTTTTTACTCCCTTCTGTAATTGAGTTGGGGAAAAATTTACTGCTATGGTTTTCAAAAGCGCTGGTTATACAGGAGATTACCTGCCCAATTCTATTCTGCATCTGGCATGTGCTTTGAAATTTTCACGGCTAATGAAAATGGATATCACTGACCGTGGCGAAGAAAAAATTTACCTGTCAAAAAAAATCGACGGTTTTTTTATCAATATCGCCAAAACTTCCAGGTTTGTGTTGAACTATTTTGTTGAACTTTTCCGGCCTCCATATGAGTTTCCGGAAATTGCCCGGCAGTGTTACAAGATCGGTTGCGATTCACTTCCACTGATCTCTCTTACGGGCTTTATCATTGGAATAGTGTTTACAAAACAATCAAGGCCATCGCTGGCAGACTTTGGAGCAACATCCTGGTTGCCTTCCCTTATAGGAATTGCGGTTTTTAAAGCACTGGCCCCCTTGGTTACAGCACTTATCTGCGCCGGTAAGGTTGGCTCCAGTATCGGTGCTGAACTGGGAGCCATGAAAGTGACCGAACAGATTGAAGCGATGGATGTATCCGCCTCCCGTCCCTATAAGTATTTGGTGTTTACAAGGGTAACGGCCTGTGTTTTTATGATCCCTTTGCTGATGCTGTATACTTCATTTGTTGCGATGATGGGTTCTTACATTAATATCAGTATCAATGAACATATCAGCCTGGCAACATTTATTGCGAACGCTTTTGATAAGATCAACTTTATTGATTTTAAGGGTTCAATTATTAAAGCTGTCGTGTTCGGGTTTACCATCAGTATGGTAGCATGTTACAAGGGCTTTAATACAACCCGTGGAACAGAAGGTGTTGGAAAGGCAGCGAATGCAGCGGTGGTTACTTCTATGTACCTGATTTTTATTGAGGAACTGATGATCGTACAGATACTTGGCTGGTTCAGGTAATAAATTACAAGTATGCAAACTAACAGTGCGGAACAAACGGAAATAGTGATTGATATCAAAGGGCTGTATAAATCTTTTGGTAATAATCATGTATTAAAAGGTGTGGATCTGCAGGTGGCCAGGGGAGAAAATGTGGTAGTACTTGGACGATCCGGTTCCGGCAAATCGGTGCTGATAAAAATTGTATGCGGACTGCTGACGCAGGATAAAGGTTCTGTTACAGTTTTAGGTGAAGATGTAAAAAATATAAACCACAAACAGCTGGAGCAGTTGAGGTTGAAAGTGGGTTTTTCCTTTCAGTTAAGTGCGTTGTATGATAGTATGACTGTGAAGGAAAATATTGCCTTTCCATTGATGAGGAATTTTAGAGAACTCAGTAAGAGCGAAGTAAACAGCAGGGTAGAGGATGTACTCAATTCCGTGTCGTTGTTAAAAAGTAAAGACCAGTACCCGGCTGAATTGTCGGGAGGGCAGAAAAAGAGGATCGGCATTGCCAGGACGCTGGTGCTGCGGCCAGAAATAATGTTGTACGATGAACCAACGGCAGGACTCGACCCGATATCGAGCATTGAGATAAATAATCTGATCCGGGATATCAGCAACCAATTTGGGGTGTCATCTATCATTATTACGCATGACCTTGTTTGTGCCAAAACAACGGGTGACCGGCTGGTAATGATGTTTGATGGTGTGGTACAGAGTCAGGGTACTTTCGACGAGGTTTTTGACACTGAAGATGAAAGGATTAAAAGTTTTTACGAATACAATTTTATATAAGCAATCATGAGAAATTTAAATGGGATGAAATCAATACTGACCGGTGTTTTTGTTTTAGCAGGCATCGCCATTTTGCTGGCAGGTGTTTTTATTATCGGCGGCAAAGACAAAACATTTAAAAAATCTGTTGTTATCAATGCGGTGTTTGCAGATGTAAACGGCCTTGCCAAAGGAAGCAATGTATGGTATTCCGGCGTTAAAATTGGCATAGTAAAAAAAGTGAGTTTTGTAGATAAGGGTGTACTGGTGAGTTTTTCTATTGAAGAAGAAGTGGAGCAGAAAATACGTAAAGACACCAAAGTTAAATTATCTACAGATGGGTTAATTGGCAATAAGATCGTGGTGTTATTTGGAGGAACAGCAGGTTCCCCAGAAGTGGAAAATGGCAATACCTTGCTGGTAGAAAATGGCATTGGTACAGAGGAGATCATGGCTACTTTGCAGGGCAACAATCAGAACCTGCTGGCCATCACCAACGATTTAAGAGTAGTGAGCAAAGCGCTTGCGGAAGGTAAGGGCACCATTGGTAAACTTTTGACAGATCCTTCGCTCAGTAACAGCCTCCAGGCCACAATGGCAACATTAAATAAGGCAGGAAGCAATGCACAGGTACTCACAGCCAACCTCTCCAATTTTTCAAAAAAGCTAAATAATGAAGGATATTTTTTGAATGATATTGCCACCGATACCACTATTGTGGCATCCCTGAAGCGAACAGCCAGCCAGTTAAATGAAATGTCTCAAACAGCTACCGCGGCAGTTCAAAATTTAAATGCCACTACTGCAAAATTAAATAGTAATAAAAGTGCAGTGGGTGTTTTACTAAGCGACGAGACGGCTGCAGTAAATATTCAAAACACGCTGGCTAACCTGCAGGAAGGCAGCCGTAAACTCGACGAAAATATGGAAGCCCTGCAGCATAATTTTTTATTAAGGGGGTTCTTTAGAAAACGTGACAGGGCAGAAGAAAGAAGAATAAAAGACTCTCTGAAAACTGCGGATAAGAAGTGATCAAATATCAAATCTTGTTAACTGGCTTGTCAAAGAAAATTTTGAAAAATATACAGGCAGCTATGAGATAACAATGGCAATAGTTTAATGGCGATGATTATTCCCGGTTGATTTGGCTGTATGGTATTATTTTGGTTTTGTTGGTGGTATATATATTGTATTAAATTTTTAACCATCAATTTTATTATGAAAATACAATCACATAGTTTATTAAAATTTATAGAACATTTTAAACTGGCAGGAAACCAGGACCCCATCTGTTTCCGGGCTGTAATACTGTATACCACCTTGCACAGGCAGGTGCAATTGCCAACTGAAGTCCACATTGTGCATCATGATATAGACGGCATGGAGGTCATTTATCTTTTAGACCCGGAGGTGCCCAAACATCGTGTACCGGATATTATTGACAACCTTCCCCTTGTACAGTATAGGCCATATGAATACCTGTTTATAAAAGGACATTCTGCTGAAGATGGCAACTATATTTTATCCATTCACCCGGTAAGTGTGTCCTGCCATCCTGCAACTTTACAGGAATTATATGCAAAAGCTTACAATTAAAGTATGGCAATAGTGAAAATAGCTACTAAGACAATTCTCCCTCTGTAAAGAGGTAAGAATGTATTGTTACTTTAAATTAAAGCGGGAAGAGCATTGGTACTTTTTTTTTGTATTCCAGGTACTCGTTTCCAAACATGGCGGCAAGTTTTTTTTCTTCAAAGTATATTCCAGTAATAGTGTACCCTGTAACGATAGTATTGGATATCAATATACTGAGCAGTGGATATACACTAAAAAAAGACCAGGCAGTAAGCAGTGTTCCTGCATAAAGTGGATGGCGTACAAAATTATTTAAACCGGATGTAATCAGCCCCTGATGACCA
>JAKQJG010000150.1 GCA_029561305.1 Bacteroidota bacterium
TTGACGCCACGGATGGATTCGAACCATCGTAAAAAGTTTTGCAGACTTTGACCTGTCCTCTCGGCCACGTGGCTGTATAAAGCCTCCCTGGGAACAGGGACGCTTTGTAGACTTACGATTGCCTGCCTGCCATTTTCCGGCAGGTAAACTTGCTATATGAAAGCTTCATTGATCATTGTTTAAAAATTATAACGGAGTGTAACGCCGTAGGTTGCAGGATCACCCAATACGCCTGCATAATGCCCTGCATTGCCACCAGCAGGCAACAGTTGCTCAAAATAATCTGTGTTGAAAATATTTCTTCCCCATATAAAAGCAGAAAAGCCATTAGTAGATTTAAAGCCAAGCCTTCCATTGGCCAATAAATAACCCTTCACATTCAGGAAAGCAGAAGGCGATGGGCTGGAAGAAAAGTCTGAACGATAAAATCCATCCAGGCCAATAAAAAATCTGCCCGCCTTTCCGATAAAAGAAACCGGTGTTGAAAACTCACCACCCAATGAACCCGACCATTTAGAAATACCTGGCAATCTTCCTCCCGAAATATCCTTAAAGGCCACCTGTACTCCTTCTATTGTTTGTCCTGTTTCTTCTAGCGGAAGTGGTGCATTGGTAAACCTGACATACTTGCCATCATTGTAAGAAGCTGCTGTAAAAAACGTAAAATGTTCACTGGCTTTTATATTAACATCCAGTTCCACACCACGTACCCTTACTTTTTCTGCATTGGCAATATACCCACGGTTTACTCCCAGTTCCGGCGATTGCACATTTGTCTGATAATCGTTGATCTCTGTATTGTAAACGGTTACGTTTAGGGTAAAATCTTTTGCTGGTGTGGATTTAATACCCAGTTCATAATGTCTTACATCCTCTGGTTTAATTACAGCCAGCGACGTATCTGCTTTACCAGCCTTGGTTGGCAAACCTGCTACATTTACACCAACAGGTTTAAAGCTGGTTGAATAGGTGGCAAAAATATTGATGCGTTTAGTTGGCTTATACGCAGCACTGATCAAATAAGTAAAATTATTTTCGTCCGCTGATATGGCATAAGACTGGCTGCTGTACACACCATTTTTGAGCGCTATCAATGCTGCATTGTCAGTTTGC
>JAKQJG010000151.1 GCA_029561305.1 Bacteroidota bacterium
TTGTAGTTTCATTTCCAAAAACTGATGGACCAAAAAATGCTTTTAATATTACATTGGATATCGATGCCTTCCCGGTGTATAATTTTATCGTGCTGGATGGGAAGGAGGCGATTCCGATAAGGCATGTGGAGAAGTGAGATATGGTGAAGCAATTAATTCCTTTACAACACTTCATTGAAAGGTGGTAGAGTGGGCAAAAGTCTTTAGTTGTTTTAATATCTCATTGTATTACCTCACCCCAACTCCCGACAAGTCGGGACAGGCCCTCTCCTTGAGGAGAGGGGCTTTGAAGACTCTGATAATTTAAATCGTCTTTATTATTCGTACAAGTGGTTGCCTATAGTTGTTGGAGAATGAAAAAATGCAAAAAGCGTCAGTGCCATTGCAAAATAAGGAAATGATGCCAGGCCCCCTCTCTTAAAGCCTGCTTACCGGTAGGCAAGAAGAGGGAACGAGGGTGAGGAGAAAAATGAAGTTGAAGCAAAAACAAAACGGGAAAGCAAAATAATCAAACATGCCCGACCATAACAACAATCTTCACCACCACGCCAATCCATCTACCTATGAGATTGCGAGGATACTACGAAAGCAGCAAACAGAAGCAGAAGAATTGTTATGGCAACTATTACGGAATAGAAGAGTGGGTGGACTGAAATTCCGCAGGCAGCATCCTTTCGAAAAATATGTGCTGGATTTTTACTGCCACGAAGTGAAAATGGTTGTTGAGGCAGATGGCAGTATCCACAACGAACCAGAAGTTGTGCAGTATGACAATGCCAGGACAACAAGATTAAGCGAAGCAGGAATTGTAGTGCTGCGCTTTACCAACGAAGAAATAGAAAACAACCCAGCCTATGTAATTAATACAATAGAAAGCTGGTTAAAACCAAACAACACCCACTCTTAAAAAAATGAAAAGAAGTATAAATACTTATGGTCTTTACACTCCCCTCTCCTCAAGGAAAGGGGCTGGGGGTGAGGTGAAACAGGAAAGAGCTTACCATGACCACATTTCCTTAAACCCAAATAAACCCAAAGCCTAAAAAATGAGCCGCCTCCAACACCTCTTCCAGCGCAAATCCAACAACATCCTCAACGTCTACTGCACGGCAGGCTATCCTCAATTGGACTCAACAGTCCCGGTAATGAAAGCATTGCAGGCAAATGGTGCAGATATCATCGAAATAGGAATGCCCTACAGCGATCCATTAGCCGATGGGCCCGTAATTCAGCAAAGCAATATGCAGGCCATTGCAAATGGGATCACTATTGGTAAACTATTTGAGCAGTTGAAAGATGTAAGAACTGAAATATCTGTACCCTTTATCTTAATGGGTTATATGAACCCTGTACTGCAATACGGTTTTGAGAAGTTTTGCGCCGATGCAGCCGCAGTGGGTGTGGATGGTTTGATATTACCTGACTTGCCACAATATGAATTTGAAACGGAGTACGGCGCTATCATAAAGAAATATAAGCTTGATTTTGTATTCCTCATCACGCCAGAGACCAGTGAAGACAGAATACGAAAAATCGATGCACTAAGCAGTGGTTTTATCTATGCCGTTTCATCCTCATCCACCACCGGAAATAATAAAGCCATACAGGACCAGGAGGGTTATTTCAAGCGTCTTCATTCCATGAACCTGAAAAATCCCGTTTTAGTCGGGTTTGGCATCAAAGACAAGCCTACATTTTTAGCTGCCTGCAAGCATACTAATGGTGCCATCATTGGCAGTGCCTTTGTAAAAGCGCTGGAGCAAACTACTGATGTGGCCGTCAGCACTAAAGAATTCCTAAATTCTATCACCGGTTGAGTCCTTATTTTCAAAATGGCTAAATTGCAGCATTAAAACTTAGTGATGAAGAAAGTACTACTATTCGGATTGTTATTTCCTGCCCTTGCATTTGCTCAAAAAAAGGCACCTGTAAAATCTAAAACAAAAGCTGTAGCCGTTGCCCCTGCACCTGAAAAAGGCGATGGTTACCTGATCAACGGAGAGGTCACTGGTTTTGCAGATGGTACTAAAATTGCGTTGCTTAACGGCACCACCGGGCAGCCCGAACAACAAAGCGGTATCTATCAAAATAAATTTTCTTTCAAAGGAAAATTAGACAAGCCGGCTTTTAAAATTATACTGGTCGACAATAAACCACCCTACCTCACTTTGTTTCTTGATAACAGCGATGTGAAAGTTGCCGGTACAAAAGACGCATTTGATAAAGCTGTAGTGAGCGGGTCTGCTTCCAACAGTGATTTTTACAAGCTCAATAATTTACTGGCGCCGTACCAGCCCTATTTTGCAGAAAATGCACCTGCTGATGAAAATGGCAAAGCGGCAGCAAAGCAAACATTAGAGAATTTTATCCAGCGAAACACCGCTTCGTATATCACTCCTTTGGCAGTGATCCGCTATATGCAGCTGAACGACGATATCATGAAGGCCGACCAGTTATTTAATTCTCTATCCGCCGATGTTCGCAGCAGCGACCTGGGCAATTATGTAACACAACAATTATCTGAACAAAAGATCAATGCAGTAGGTACAGTAATGGCTGATTTTTCTCAGCCTGATACAACAGGTAACCCGGTAGCATTGTCTTCTCTTCGGGGTAAATATGTGCTGGTAGATTTTTGGGCAAGCTGGTGCAGACCCTGCCGCATGGAAAATCCCAATGTGGTTGCCAGTTACCAGAAGTATAAGGACAAAAACTTTACTGTGTTGGGTGTTTCACTTGATAAAGCAAAGCCAGCCTGGATCGATGCCATTAAAATGGATAACCTCACCTGGCCGCATGTAAGTGATTTGAAAGGCTGGGGCAATGAAGTAGCTGCACAATTTAAAGTAACCAGTATACCGCAAAACTTTTTGATCGGTCCCGATGGAAAGATCATCGCCAAAAATCTTCGTGGTCCGGCATTGGATAGAAAACTGGAGCAGTTATTGAAATAATTTTTTGTAGCCAGCTTCATACAATAATTTGGCTGCATTGGCAAAGTTTACACTGAGGAACGAAGTGCACTCTTGTACGGTATTGCTTTATTCGGCCATTTTACATAGTACTTCCATTGCTTTTTCAGCATCCTGCAGAGCTACAAAAATATGATCGTGGTAATACCCTGCCACCACATTGCAACTGATTCCGGTATTGGCCAACGCAGTTGAAAAGGCCGCTGTCAATCCCACTGCTTCTAAAGATGATTGAATTGTCAGGGTTATCCATGCCGCAACATATTGGTAGGGCAGTTTCCATTCTTCCGCAACATGTTTTTCTACAATGATCGTATAAGCCTCTTTTTCTTTAAACAAAGCGACAATCTTTCCTGTATTAATATTTGACAGATCTTCCACATAGCTAAAAACATATTCGCCGGGCTGCAGTTCGGGCTGCATGTTTTTTATCAGCGCCTGTAAATTTGTTTCCCCATTCATGCAGTAAAGAAAATACTTTCTCCCCATTTCTTTACATTTGACCTTCACTGCATAAATAGAGTCACCATGAAGAAAATGCTGTTTTCCATTTCAGCCCTTGCCTTTTTTCTGCCATTGTCATTTGCACAAACAGCGAGTATCAGCGGTTTTGGCACCGCTGCTGCTGCTTCCCAACTGCAATCTGAAAAACAATTTGATGATCTGCTGAAGGCGAAAAATGTTGATCAGTATATAAAAGATCTTTCGGCGCAACCACATCACCTGGCTTCTGCCGGCGACGAAGCGAATGTGCAATATATAGCTGATAAATTCAAAAGCTGGGGTTTTGAAACCAGTATCGAAACGTTTCATGTATTGTTTCCCACACCAGTTACCAGGCTGCTTGAAATGAGCGGAACAAGAAATTTTACTGCTGTCTTAAAGGAACCCGCTTTACAAGAAGATGCTACTTCAGGACAGGCGGGACAGTTAGCTTCTTACAACTGCTACAGTGCTGATGGTGATGTAACTGCAGAACTGGTTTTTGTAAACTATGGCGTGCCTGCCGATTATGAACTGCTGGAAAGAATGGGCGTAAGTGTAAAAGGAAAGATCGTGATAGCAAAATATGGCCGAAGCTGGCGGGGCATTAAACCAAAGGTGGCACAGGAGCATGGTGCCATCGGCTGCATTATTTATAATGATCCAAAAGAAGATGGTTTTTACCAGGGTGATGAATATCCCAAAGGCGCTGCCAAACCAGCCAATGGCGTGCAACGTGGCTCTGTGCTGGATATGCCGGTGTATCCCGGAGATCCCTTGACGCCCGGTATCGCCGCCACGAAAGAGGCTGCACGACTCGACAGGAAAGATGCGACCAGCCTTTTGAAGATACCCGTATTGCCCATCGCATGGGCAGATGCCAAACCATTACTGGAAAGTTTAGAAGGGCAGGTGGTGCCGGAAAGCTGGAGAGGTGCATTACCCATCACCTATCATGTGGGGCCTTCAAAAAACAAAGTGCATTTAAAATTAGTATTCGACTGGAAGATAGTGCCTGTGAAAAATATCATTGCCAAAATAAAAGGTAAAAACCTGCCCGATGAATGGGTGATCCGCGGCAATCATCACGACGCCTGGGTAAATGGGGCAGCCGACCCCGTTAGTGGGCTTGCTGCCTTGATGGAAGAAGCAAGGGCCGTGGGCGAAATGACGAAGAAAGGTTACCAGCCAAAACGCACCCTCATCTATTGTGCCTGGGGTGGGGAAGAGCAGGGCTTACTGGGTTCTACTGAATGGGTAGAACAGCATGCAACAGAACTGCAGCAAAAAGCGGTTATCTATATCAACACCGATGGTAATGGCCGTGGCTTTTTATCTGCTGGCGGTTCACATGCACTCGAGACTGCATTTACTGAAATTGCCAAATCAGTCACAGACCCGCAAACAGGTGTAAGCGTGTTTCAAAGAAAAATATCAAGGGATATCATCAACGCCGGCAATACAAAAGCAAGAAAAGAAAATATGGCAAAGCAGTATTTCGATCTCTATGCACTTGGCTCCGGTTCCGATTATTCGCCCTTCTTTCAGCACCTCGGCATCAGCAGTATGAATATAGCATTTGGAGGAGAAGATGAAGGAGGTGAATATCATTCTATCTACGACAGCTATGATATGTACCGGCGTTTTAAAGATCCCA
>JAKQJG010000153.1 GCA_029561305.1 Bacteroidota bacterium
TATAGCGCTGGTGCTTATGCGGATATCAAACTCGGCAATAAATGGAGCATTCAGCCAGAAGTATTATTTAACCAGGTAAGCGCCGATACATCTGATAAATTCAGTGACCTGGTTGATTTTAATTCAGGTAAAGTTTCAAAAATCAAATTGAACTACATTAGTATTCCACTGTTGTTAAACTATAATATATCAAAAGGTATTTCTCTCCAGGCGGGCCCACAATATGGGATATTGATGAGCCAGGACAGGGATTTACTGCAGGATGGTAAAGAAGCATTTAAGAAAGGAGATTTTAGTATGCTGGCTGGTTTGCAGTTAAAGTTTGCCAGCATCCGTTTGTATGGCCGCTATGCTGTTGGCCTCAACAATATCAGTGATGTTACCAACAATGACAAATGGAAAAACCAAAGTATCCAGTTAGGTATTGGGCTCACATTGTTATAACATTTGAAAACTTATAAATGGAAAAAGCCGGCCAGTTGTAAAAACACTGGCCGGTTTTTTATTGATGCAATAGCTTTTTGTAAACAGCCATCATACTATTGGCGTACTGCTCTTTTGAAAATTTTTCAGCCTGTATTTTTCCTTTGCGGATCATGGATGCAGTTAGTTCTTTATCATTTGAAACCTGTAACATGTGTTTTGAAAGCTTGTTGCTGTCATGCGGTTCAAAATACAAGGCTGCATCACCCCCCACTTCGGGCAGGCAGCTTGTATTGCTGCTGATAACGGGAAGTCCGCTCCACAATGCCTCCAGCAACGGCGCACCAAAGCCTTCAAAAATAGAAGGATAGATCAGTGCCAGTGCCTGTTGGTAAATAGCCGGGAAATCTGCCGCCGTTGTAAATCTTGCCTCTTTACTCTGTGGCTTTTCATTTAACAGGATGAGCAGGTGTGCCAGACCGTTAGTCTCCATAAAATTCCGGGCTTCTTCTTTTTCTTTCTTGCCATTGCCGATCACCACCAGGGGTATTTGTAGTTGACCTTTTAAAGCAACCATCGCTTTGCAGATAGCAATCAGGTTTTTTCTGGGCGCAATGGAGCTGACAAAAAGAAAATATTTATCCGGCAGGTCATACAGCTTTTTTACTTCCTGTTTTTCATTGTTGCTTACAAGGCGTTGAAAAATGGGATTGCAGCTTTGATACACCACCGCGATCTTTTCTGCCGGCACTTTATAAAATTCCACCAGGTCATTTTTGGTTTGTTCGCTGATGGCGATCACAGCATCCGCCACCCGGCAGGCATATTTTATTTTCCATCTGTGTACATAGCGTTCGTCAAAATGATAGGTTTCCGGGAACCGTTCAAAAATGATATCATGCACCGTGACCACCGTTTTGGCGCCTGATTTACCAATACCATTGGGCAGTTCATTGCTTACTCCATGATAGATATCAACGCCATAATCCCTGATGGCTTTTACCATGCCATAGCGGCGCCATACAGCGGGCAGTGTTTTATAAAGATCACTTGCAGGAAATACGGCATCTGCTTGTGGAATATCCTTTACATCAAAAAGATCCGTCTGTTCGGGGGCAAACAATACGTATTTATCATTTGGATAGTATTCAGCGAGCACCGGCAGCAGGGAACGGATATAATTACCCAGTCCTGTTTTATTCTGATAAGCCCTTTTGCCGTCGTACCCAATTACCATTGTAGAAAGTTGTTGACTGCAAGATATATAAATGAAAGCATCTGTTGCTCTCCTCTGTGCTCTCCGCTCCTCTGCGTGGTTTTTTGAAGTTTCGCTTACAAATATTTCCTTTGCATGCGTGCTAAAAATAACTGGTCCTCCCCTCCGCATTACCCGCCCAAGCATTTACTTTTGCAAAAAATAAAACACATGAGCGAACTCAAAACATTGATACAGGAAGCCTGGGCCAACAGGGAGTTGCTAAAAGACAATGCTTATTCAGAAGCAGTAAGAACATTGATCGAGGAAGTGGATAAGGGCAGGTTGCGTACTGCTTCTCCAACGGACAACCCGGGTGGCTGGCAGGTAAACGAATGGGTAAAACAAGGGGTGCTCATGTATTTTGCCATCCAGCAAATGCAGACCTATACTTTGCCTCCCTTTGAATTTTACGATAAGATGCTGCTTAAAAGCGGCTATGCGGCGCTGGGAGTAAGGGCAGTGCCACATGCAATTGCAAGATATGGAGCCTTTATAGGCAGGAATGTAGTGTTGATGCCAAGTTATGTAAACATTGGCGCCTATGTGGATGAGGGAACGATGGTGGATACCTGGGCTACAGTTGGCAGTTGTGCACAGATTGGCAAAGGGGTGCACCTGAGTGGTGGCGTTGGTATTGGGGGTGTGTTGGAACCTTTGCAGGCAGCCCCGGTAATTATAGAAGATGGTGCTTTTATTGGCAGCCGTTGTATTGTGGTGGAAGGAGTGAGAGTGGAAAAAGAAGCCGTACTGGGAGCCAATGTAGTGCTTACCCAGTCAACAAAAATTATAGATGTAAGTGGTTCCGGACCGGTGGAATACAAGGGCCATGTGCCGGCAAGAAGTGTGGTGATACCGGGCACCTACAATAAAAAATTCCCTGCTGGTGAGTATGGGGTGAGTTGTGCCTTGATCATCGGCCAGCGTAAACCCAGTACGGATCTCAAAACGAGTTTGAACGACGCCTTGAGGGATTTTAATGTGAGTGTTTGATTGGACAATTTGATGATTTGATAATTTATTAATTTGATGATTTGTCGATTTGAAAATTCACTTACATTTGCACTCCATTATCAAATTAGCTCATTATCAAATCGGTTAATTTAATTGCCCAGATGGCGAAATTGGTAGACGCACTGTGTTCAGGTCGCAGCGTCCGCAAGGATGTGCTGGTTCGAATCCAGTTCTGGGTACTAAAAAAGACAAACTATTCCTGGTTTGTCTTTTTTTTATTCTTTTGAATGAACATTGTCAATATTTTTTCAACACTATTTTCCTTCCTTCCGCTGCCGATCTTTTTGCAGCATTCAGTATCTGCACCACCACAATATTCCGGTTTAACGACATGAGTTGATTGTCATCAGCAGCGCCGTTTTTTATTACCGCAGTTAAATACTCAATTTCATCTTTGTAATGCGGCTCAGCAATCTTTTGAGGTTGGGTTTCTTTCTCATTTTTTAATTGCAGGTAAACAGTATCTGCACCATTTATTTGAGATGCATGCAGGTAAGCGTTGTTGCCGTACACTTCTGCATCCATAATGGTGTAAGGCCAGTTCCACGAGGCTTCAATAATGCCAGTAGCGCCTCCGTACTCCAAAACAATGGAGGCATCATCATCTACTTTTGGATAAACAGCAGGCTTCAGCTGCCGGGTAGTGGCATATACCGATAAAGGTGCTTTTCCTTCCATCAATTCCGTCATGATACTTGCACCATAACAACCAAAATCTATTAAGGCACCCCCACCATTTTTGACAGGATCAGTGAGCCAGTTTAAAA
>JAKQJG010000333.1 GCA_029561305.1 Bacteroidota bacterium
CGACCTGTACAACAAGAGTTTTGGCATTCATACCAGCGAGGTACAGCAGTACCATGAAGCCAAATCCATTTCCTCCGAAAATACCTTTGATGAAAATAAAACGAGTGTCGAATTTTTAATGAGTGAGATCGTGCGGCTTACTGAAAAAATTGCCCACGAGCTGCGGCAGGATGGGAAAACAGCAGGATGTATTGCCGTAAAGATCCGCTATCCTGATTTTGAAACCTCCTCTAAACAAACCACCATTCCATATACTTCTTCCGATGATGAGATCATCCCTGTTGCAAAAAAACTGTTTCATCAATTGTATAAAAAAGGCCAGCCGGTAAGGTTGCTGGGTGTAAAGCTGTGTGAACTCACCAATGAAGCCATACAAACTGACCTGTTTGCCAATAAAGAAAAGAAAACTGATTTGTACAAAGCTATTGATGATGTGAAGAACAGGTTTGGGAAGTTGAAGATTAAGAGGGCTTCTTCTAATTAGGTTCTTTTTTACTTCAACAAGCGGATAATGTGCTTATCCCTGCAATATTCATCGCATTTTTATTTTTTGCTTTGACAGCAGTAAGTGCCTGTTGGAGAAAACTGAATATTCCAATAGGGTAATAGTAAGGATATATAGATAGCCAACCTGTAAACCGCTCAATTAACTTGCCGCATTTTTACAATGGTATTGCCGCAGTTTTACAATTCATTCATTTCTGCAACAAGTAGTTTTAGCCTTTAATAATTAATAATATGCGCCAGTTAATTCTACTTTCAATCATTTTCATTGTTTCATGCAAAGTTGTTGCACAAAACGTAAGTATAGGCACCACCAATACAGATAGTGCAAAACTAACAGTGGTGGGGTCTGTTGGACCTGTTGTTGGCCTCTTCAAAAATGGCTCAGGTATTTCGTTATCTGTTTCCACCAATAACGAAAACGTCGGTTTAAATTATGCCGATGGAAAAGCGATTGCCACGGGAAGTGGGGCAAGGCTGTTACTTAATAATAGCGCCTCAACAGGCGGAATTGGATTGCAGTATTATTCTTCCGCCACGGCCCGTACCAGCTTTTCATCGGGCATTAATATTTTAAGGCATACGGATAATGTGTGGGCAGGCAGCGGCCATTGGATTGATATGATCTATGATGAGCCGGGCCGTATAAGGGTCGCCAACCAGCTATACAATAGCGCCAATGGATCTTTGAACCTGTTGCCAATTGCGGTTATATATTTTAAAGTTACCAATATGCATCTTGGCAGTAATTGCACGAGGGTAATTAAAAATGCAGGAGATGGTGCCACCATGAATAATTCTATACTGCAATTTTCCTGCGACCCGGGAAATCCAATAGACGTCGGTATTGTGAGTTTTATCCTGAATCTTGACTGGATTACAAAAGAGTATAATGACGTCTATATTGTTGGTGTACCTAGTTACGCAAGTTTTACCGCCGAAACATATACCAGTGCGGCAGACTTTGTCAGGCGGCCGGCAAACCAGCAGGATTGGCTGGAAGTAACATACATGGCATCCAGGCTTTACAGCGATTCACAATTTTCGGGAACCCTTATGCTATATGGCAACCGCACACTGAGGTAATTTTCAGAAAATGATCTAATAATACCATCGGGCCAATCGCTTATCTACAGTGTGACAATATATCATCTTCAATCTTTTGGTCTTATGTAAATGATGTTGGTACAGTTCGGAGCAAAATTTTTATATGAAAAAGTCTTTTATTCTTTTTGGTGGCATCATTTTCAGTTTTTCATCTAATATCATTGCTCAGCAAAATGTTGGCATTGGCACTGCCACACCCACAGAAAAATTACATGTAGCCGGAAACGTTAAGGTAGATACCATAAAGCCCAATGCTATACAGTTTACACCCAATGCAGGCAATGGTAAAATACTCACCAGCAACGCTACCGGCAATGCAAGTTGGGCAGAGAACAGTGCAGTAGCAGGCAATTTGGGCTATGGCGGCTGGGGCGATTGTTCCACCAATTTTAATATAGGTGAATACCTGCCGGTGGCAGATAATGCAGGACAAAAAAGCGATTCATTGGGTTCAAGTGTTTCTGTTTCCGCTGAGTTTGCTTTTATAGGTATCCCCAATGCCGACATAGGCGCCAATACAAAACAGGGAGCTGCAATTGTTTATAAATATGAAAATAGCGGGTGGGTTTATTTTGCGAAGCTTACAGACCCTGCAGGCGATACAGATGACCAATTTGGTAACAGCGTTTATACAAACGGCAATTTTGCTGTCATCGGAAGCTGGAACGATGATGTTGGAGCCAATTCCAATCAGGGGTCTGCCAGTATTTATCAATATAACGGTACCGGGTGGGTATTTATGCAAAAAATAACAGATGCTGCCGGAGCGGCACTTGACCGTTTTGGATATAGCGTTTCATTATCTGGTAACCACCTGGTTGTAGGGGCACCATTTGATGATGTTGGAGCCAATACAAATCAAGGTTCCGTTTCTTTCTTTGAATACAATGGCACAAACTGGGCTTTGAAGATTAAGCTGACCGATAACAATGGCAGTGCCCGTGATGAGCTTGGGTATAGTGTTGCTATCTCCGGCAGTAATGCTATAGCCGGTGCTCCTTATGCAGATTATCAGCCAGGTGTTGCAGCACCAATAACTGATGCAGGGGCTGTAATAACTTATACTTTTGTAAGCAACAATTGGATACAAGGAACCAAAAAGATAAATGATGGAACTGAAGTGAATGAAAGATTTGGGCAAGCTGTTTCTTTAAGCACTAATAGTGCCCTTATTGGCGAACCTGGCTACAGTGGCGGCTATGGCAGGGCCAGGGTTTATTCTTTTTCTGGGCCGGTATCTTTATCTCTGGCTAACGAATCCTTACTCACCAAACCGTCACAGGAAGCAGGTGATAATTTTGGGTACAGTGTTTCTATTAGTGATCAGCACATGATGGTGGGTATTAAAGATGACGATGTAGGCTCCAATACCAATGAAGGGAGTGCATCTGTGTTTGTAAAATTGGGCAATAACTGGCAGCAGTTGCAGTTTATTGCTGATCCTTCCGGAAGTGCAAATAATGAAATGGGTGCTTCAGTCAGTATTGATGGTGCCACTAAGAGATTTTTAATTGGTGCACCGGGTGCATTTGGCAATAAAGGCAAAGTATTGTTTGGCAGGGTGAATTAGTCACTATAAAACTATCACTGAGTATAGTTATCCTCTTTGTATTCAAAAATTTAAAACATTTAAAGGAACAGTTGGCCTGCATTGTAGCAAACTTTCACCAGATTAAATATTAATCCGATATTTAGGGTGAAAGTAAAATATGCAGTATCTCAAATTTTTGCCCTGCAAACAATTAGAGCCTTTTATTGAATGCTATTTTATATGGCAATCAATAAGTGGGCCTGTTCAATATATGGTGGTCGAATCCCCACCAACTGGTTTCTGCTCTGTAGTGGTTAACTGTGGCGACCCCTATTTTTTGCAAAACAAGAAGTATGCAAAACTGGAAGTGCCTTCAGTATTTGTAGCAGGTCAGGCCATATACAGCTATAAACTTTTATTAAACGGCCATATTTCAATGGCAGGCATTGTATTTAAACCTGCTGGTCTTGCTTCACTGTTTAATTTACCGGTGTTTGAGTTTACAGAAGAGCGGTTGGATCTCAGTAAAATATTCAAAGCGCCTGTTGTTGCAGAGCTTGCTTCGTTGATACAGCACGAAAAAGATCCAGCTGGCAAAGCTAAAATCCTGGAGGCGTTTGTATTAAAACAAGCAGGTGACAAACTGCCTGCACCGGATGCAATAGACGAAGCTGCCAACAAAATTGTACAGAGCAATGGCCTGCTGCATGTGAATGAACTGATAGAACAGGCCTTTATGAGCCGTAGAAATTTTGAACGTAAGTTTTTTAAGAAAGTAGGTCTCAGTCCAAAATATTATGCCCGTATCCGCCGAATGAGTTATATCGGTAACCTTATTGCCGGTAAAGCAAAAGTAGACTGGCCGGATGTATTTCATAATTGCGAATATTACGACCAGTCGCATTTTATCAAAGACTTTATAGAGTTTACGGGCCGTACACCGCAACAATATTTTGACGAAAACAGGGAGTTATCGAAATATGTAGACAAACCAACCGGCCAGCCACTGGATTAAATTGCCGCATTTTTACAATGGCTTTGCCGCAGTTTTACAATGGCGTTAGCCGGGCATGCGGTAGTTTTGTTCTATCAAAAATTTATCACCGTTAAAAATCACTATCATGAC
>JAKQJG010000345.1 GCA_029561305.1 Bacteroidota bacterium
AAGCCATTCGTGGATTCCATTTCACTTCGTCCATTGGATGCAAGACTTGGAAAGTATTTTCACCCTTATAACGGATCAATAGTAGGCTCACCCATTGACGCTACTACTCAATTGGCTTCGCTATGGGGCAGTTACCTTATAGGCCCGGCTGATGATGCTGCTACGCCATTTTTAGAAGGAAATGCTGAAGTAAGTACGCCATTGGTTACCAATTTTGAAGCATTGTTTATTGGCGCCGAAGTTTTAGCGAGACAAAATAATGCTTTGGCTGCAGAGGCATTGAATAATGCAATAAAAGCATCCTGCATCAAAGTTACAGGCGGAAATTTTGATGGTGCCGCCATAGCAAATTACACGGCAGGTAATACCGATGTAAGCAGGGTAATGTATGAAAAATGGATTGCCATGTTTGGGCAATGCGAAGCATATAGCGATTACAGGCGTACTGGAATGCCAAAAATGGCAATCAACAGCGCCGCTGTAACACCTGCATTTGTCATTCCAAAGAGGTTTCCAACACCAACATTGGAACGTACCGCTAATCCCAACGCTCCGGTCATTTCTATATTGGACCCGGTATGGTGGGCACAGTAAAGCACTTTATTTGAAAATAGGAGTATTTAAAACTGCATAACATATGCAGTTTTTTTATTTTATAACCTTTTAGGTGTCAATAATTCCAGCTTTAGGTAATTATTTTCATTTTTGGGTCATAAATGTTTTGTTAAAAAAAATATAACAACTATGCAGCAAAACTTATAAGTTTGCTGTCAAACGCATGTAATCCCCTCCCTTTATAGGAGCGTTACATTATCTTTTTATCAAATAAAGCATACTTATGAGAAAAATTGCAATGTTAATTGCAGTGCTTTTTTTTAGCACTGTAGTGGCCTTTGCCCAAAATCGGACTGTTTCGGGAAAAATCAGCGATCCTTCAGGAAATGGCATTCCTTATGCGACAGTTACCATTAAAGGAACCAAACAAGGCGTAACGGCTGATGAAGCGGGTATCTTCGTTGTTAAAAACGTTCCAACCAATGCAACACTTACAGTAACAGGTACAGGATTTAATGCCGTGGATATTGACGTTACAGGTAAAAATACCGTAAGTGTGGGTCTCGAAAGAAACTCAAAAACTTCACTCCAGGAAGTTGTGGTTACTGCCTTGGGTGTAAGTAAATCAAAAGAGAAACTCGGATATTCTGCAACAACATTTAGGAGTGAGGATATTAACCGTGTGGCTCCTGTAAGTGCGCTGGATGGTTTGCAGGGTAAAGTTGCAGGTGCTGATATTTCTACTATTGGTGGTCAGCCTGGTTCATCTTCAAAAGCTATATTAAGGGGTTATGGTTCTCTGGGAAGGGGCAATCAGGCTTTGATAGTTGTTGATGGTGTTCCTTTTAACAACGACCGTTTGGGATCAGCCAATGGGGATGTTGATTTCGGTAATGGTTTGAACGACCTTAACCCCAACGATATTGATAATATCTCTTTCCTCAAAGGTGCTGCCGCTACTTCACTATATGGTTCAAGAGCGCAGGCTGGTGCTATTATCATTTCTACAAAAAAGGGCAGGTCCGGAAAATTAAAAGTTGATTTTACCAGTTCTGCAGTATTTTCCTCTGTACAAAAATTACCTACGTTTCAGGATGTATGGGGTCAGGGTTGGAATGGACAGCACTATAAGGAAGAAAACGGAAGCTGGGGCCCAAAACTTGATGGTGTAGGCAGGTTATGGGGTAGTACAGTAGATAATTCAAGACTTATTAAGCCCTTTTCTGCTGTAACAAATAACGTAAGGGATTTCTACGATCAGGGAACTGAACTGAACAATACCATTGCTTTACGTGGGGGAAATGAAAACACTAATTTTTATTTCTCTTACGGCAATGTAAACAGCGACGGTGTTTTACCAGGTAAAAATGATGTGTACTACAGGAATACAGTTTCATTAAGAGGTCAGACAAGAACTGATAAATTAACTATCAGTTCTTCCTTTAACTATATTAATAAAAACAGTAAAAATGTATCATCTAATGATGATGCACAGGGTTCATCCACATTTGAAAACATTATCCAGATTCCAAGAGATTTTTATATCACAGATTTCAAGGATTACAATAACAAGTTTTTCAATGTAGATAACTATTTCACTCCTTATGCGGCTAACCCATATTTCTCATTGTACGAAAATGGAAATAACCTCAATAGTGACCGCTTCTTTGGAAATATTGAATTTGGATACAAATTAAGCAGTGTTTTTGATGTTAAATTACGTGCCGGTGGAGATTTCACAAATGCAAGACTTAAACAATATCAGGCTGTAGAAGCACCGGCCAACGGTTCATGGAGAGGGCCGAACCCTACCAATTTTGAAGGTGCTTCCTACACTGCAAAGGTGGGCAGTGTTACCGAAAGATCAGATTATACAGGTGAAATCAATACAGATCTATTCCTGAATTATAATAAGAAAATAACCTCAGACTTTGATTTGTCTGGTTTTGTTGGGTTTAACTTTAACCAAAGAAGTGGCAGATCCCAGGTTTCTGGTATTACAGGTCTCACAATTCCGGGTTATTATGATTTGTCAAACTCTGCTAATAACCCAACTACAAACTCCGCTACATCCAAAAGAAGACTTTTTGGTCTTTTTGGTCAGGTGAACTTGGGATATAAAGATTTCTTATTCCTTTCATTGAATGCAAGGAATGACTGGTCTTCAACATTACCAATTGATGCCAACACCTTCTTCTATCCAGGAGCCAACCTGAGCTTTGTATTGTCAAAACTGGCAGATATGTCGGCATTGAAAATTGACTACCTTAAATTAAGGGCAGCTTACGGAAGAACAGGTAACGATGCTCCTCTCTACTCTCTTTACAGTACACTGGTTTCTGGAAATGTTGGTTTAGGATTTGGCAACATCGTTTTCCCAATTAATGGTGTACCAGCTTTTGAATTAGGTAATCAAATTGGAAATAACAAACTTAAACCTGAGATTACAACAGAAACAGAATTTGGTCTGGA
The DNA here is from genome assembly GCA_029561305.1 of Bacteroidota bacterium. Lineage (GTDB taxonomy): Bacteria > Bacteroidota > Bacteroidia > Chitinophagales > Chitinophagaceae > Ferruginibacter. Next base: position 3,028 of record JAKQJG010000345.1, read on the forward strand.
AGCAAAATTGTTTGACAGCAGGTTTGGTGTTGATCTTACCTACTACAATAAAATATCTGATGGCCAGATACTTGGAATTCAGATTGCTCCTTCTACAGGCTATACTACACAAATTGCAAACTTTGGTAAGGTTAGAAACAGGGGTATTGAACTTGCTTTAAATATAGTTCCTGTAAGGTCTAAAAACTTTAACTGGAATATCAATTACACTTATACAAGAAACAGGAATACTGTTATTACAATGCCAGGTGGGTTAGACAAAATTGATTTCACTTCTTACTTTGATGTGAAAATGGTGGTAAGACAGGGTCAGCCTATCGGAATTATCGAAGCTCCAACTGTTGAGAAAACTGAAGATGGCCGCTTCATCACTGAAAATGGATTCTTCAAAACTACAGCAGGTGATTTTGCTCAGGGTAATGTAAACAGGGACTTTATCATGGGCTTAAATAATACATTTGAGTACAAAGGATGGCGCTTAGGCTTTACCTTGGATTACAGAAAAGGTGGTTCATTGGTTTCAAGAACAGCTGATCTTACTTATTTTGTGGGTAACGCATACCAGACCCAGTACAATGACAGAAGGCCTTTTATCATTCCTAACTCTGTTGTGGAAGATGGGGTAGATGCCAACGGCAAACCTGTATATGCAGAAAATACACAGTTTATTGATGTTACCAACTTTAACTCTTACTGGTATCATACAAGCAACAAAGGATTTTCATGGCAGAACATGATCCTTTCTAAGTCATTCCTGAAATTGAGGGATGTTACTTTGAGTTACAACCTGTCAAAAAAGGTAGCTAGTAAGATAAAAGCAGAAAGTATCACACTTTCTTTGATTGCAAGAAACTTCCTGATATGGACTCCGAAAGAAAATACTTTTATAGATCCTGAAGTTTCCAATCTTGGTAACGACTTATTGAGTGAATTTGGTGAACAGGCAACCTCACCTTCTATTAAGTCATTTGGTGCTTCTTTGAGAATTGGTTTTTAATCGTTAAAATTAATTATTATTATTATGAAAAATATAAATAAGCTACTCGTATTTTTTTTGGTTTCGCTTATTCCTTTTGCGTCCTGTAAAAAGGCCCTGGATATTAATAAGGATCCCAATAACCCAAGCCTGGAGCAAGGATCTGCCAAGCTGGTTTTCCCGGCAGCTGTAGCTTCTTCTGCAGGCAGAATTGGTGGAAGTCTTGCAATCCTTGGCGGTATATGGTCTCAGTATTATACACAGAACACCACATCCAATCAGTACAAAACCATTGACGCTTTCCAGTTATCGAAAAGCGACTTTGGAGGAGAATGGACAGAATTGTATGCAGGTGCCCTGAATGATTTGAAATATGTAATGGATGATGCAAAGGCAAAAGGTAACTGGAACTATTATTTAATGGGTGCTGTTATCAAAGCCTATACCATGCAGGTAATTGTAGATCTGTACGATCAGGCTCCGTATTCAGAGGCTTTCCAGGGAAGTTCTAATCTTCAACCTAAATTCGATCAGGGTTTTGATATTTACAAAGGCCTGCTGGCCGAAATTGATGAAGCTTTATCAAAAGACTTTACATTAAGCTCTAATGTAATTGCAGGAAATACTGATTTTATTTTCCCTGCAGATGATGACAGCTGGACTATTGACAACTGGATCAGGTTTGCGAATACACTGAAGCTGAAAATGTATTTAAGGATGTCTATCGCTAAGCCTACAGAGGCACAGGCTGGCATTGCTGACATGGTAAGCAGCGGTGCTGAATTCCTGGATACAGATGCGCAAATGAACGTTTTTATCGATCAACCTGATAAGAGTAATCCTTTGTATGAGTACAACTTCAGAAAGTTGAACACTGATGGTAACCTGAGAGCAAGTGTAACTTTCCTTTCATGGTTGGAATTGAATGCTGACCCAAGGCTTCCTTTCTACTTTAATTTCAGAACAGGCAGCACAACGGCGTATCTTGGAATTAATCAGGGTGACTACCTAAACGCCAATCCTGTTTTTGGTACAGCATCAAAGCCAAATATTTCTGCAACTGATCCTGTCGATTTCTTTTCTTTGGCAGAAGTGAATTTTCTTGAAGCAGAAGCATTATTGCGTTATGCAGGCGGTGCAGGTGCAAAGGAGAAATATGACGCTGGTGTTACTGCATCTTTTGCAAGATATGGTTTAGACGCTTCGAGCTTTTTAGCCCCAACAGGTGCTTACGCTTATCCTTCTGCTGGAACGGTAGAGCAACAACTGGAAGCTATCATTACACAAAAGTGGGCTTCCATGCCAGGCTCTCACTCATTAGAAGCTTTCTTTGAGAAAAACAGAACCGGATATCCTAAAACAAGTACCGTATATTCAACAGATGCAGCTTACATTCCGGGTCAGTTTGTATATCCTTTCAATGGTGTTACAAACGGTCAATTCGCCAAGCGTCTTGTTTTCCCAGATGCTGAAAGAAGTAAGAATTCAAGCACTCCTGCCGAAGTACCTTTAACTACACCGGTTTGGTGGGATGCGAACTAATTATAATGCAATTTTTTAATTTTAAACTTTATATTATATGAAGATATTTTTGAAACTGGTTCAATTTTCTGTGATTGCATTATTCATTACAGGTTGTGCCAAGACAGAAAAAATTGAAATGACCTCTACTAGTGTGGGGCACTCAAGAATTACCAACTTCCCATTGTTATCCTTATTAGGGGATGATTATATGGCTGTTCCTGTAGGTGGTACTTTCACCGAACCGGGTGCGGATGCAACTATTGGAGGAGAGGCGGTAGCTTATACTACAGAAGGCACTGTAGATTTGACTACTGCAGGTGTATACGCTCTTACGTATACCGCAAAAAATGCTGATGGATTCTCTGTAAGCGCAACCAGATTTGTAGCAGTGTATAGTACTGATGCGAGTGCTGCCGCAAATGATTTTTCTGGTAATTACAGGCGTCCGGCTACAGGCGTGGTAAATACATGGGTAAAATTAGCTCCCGGCGTATATAAAGTAATCAATCCCGGAGGAGCTCCTGGTCAGGGTTTAATAGCAGTTTTATTCAACCCTACAGGGACAACTATTTTTATTCCTGAACAGCCAACTAACGATGGAAATACAACCGCTTCCAACAGTGAAACTTATACAGTGGGTACACCTAGTACATATACAATGAGGATTTTAAATCCGGGATATGGAACAGCAATAAGGTCATTCGTTAAACTATAAAAAATTTTAAAAGACTATTATGAAATCAACAAAAATATTCTCCTTGGCAATTATCAGTTCTGTACTGATTTTGTCTGCTTGTAACAAAAAGCCTGATATCCAGAATACCTCTACAGTGAAGATGTCTGGCGAATGGTTTGCACAGCTTTATCTTGATGGTCAAGCCTTGTATCCAACTTTCCAAAAAATAATGACTTATAATACAGCTGATCCTGCCTCAGGTCAGATTTGGGTAGACGACTTAAACCACCTGTGGATTTTTAAAGCAAAAGTTCCTGTAGATTACTCTACCTTGACTTTCAAGCCTGCTGATGCTGTAGATAATGTAGAAGATGCACCTAAAACAGCAAAAATTTATGAAGGTAAAGTATTGCCAAAAGCAGCACGTTCAAAATCAGGAAACGTCGTGGATAGTATCTATCTCAAAATTGAGTTTTCTGACGATCCAGGCACTGTTTATGAAATTGGCGGACACTACAGAACAGGTTTTTTTGAAGACGAATATTAAATATCACATACAATAAATTTAACAAGGGCAGCAACTACGCTGTCCTTTTTTGTTTTATAATAATAGGCTATTGTCGCTATTCTCTACATGTAAGACATATCTGTCTCAACAGATTACAAACCTAACGTAACATTTCCGTAACATACCGGTAACATTTCCGTAACTTTTCATTCACGCTGTCTTAACATTGGCTCCGTCTCTTTGCATCAAATTCAAACGCATGAGAGGGCTGCTTTTATCTACCTGTTTTCTACTTAGTTTTTTTACTGTTTCAGCGCAAAATTCAGTTCCCTTATCAGGAAAAGTGGTGAACGAAAAGAACGAGCCGCTGGTGGGTGTAACGATCACTGTAAGCCCTTCTTCAAAAAAAACAACCACGGATGCGGAAGGCCGTTTTTCTATAAACCTGGAGAACACCGTTAAATACAGTATCACAGTTTCGTATGTAGGGCATGAGGCCAAAACCATCACTGAAGTGGAACTGCAGCGCAACCAGGATAATGTGCTGGATATTGTGATGAAAGAGACCAAATCGACACTGCAGGATGTTACCATACGCAGCACCCCCCGAAAACAGGAAAGCACCAACACCTTATTAGCATTCCAAAAAGGGAACGCATCGCTTTCAAGCGGGCTGGCGGCAGATTTTATTCGCCGTACACCAGATAAAAACACCGGTGAAGTGTTAAGAAGGGTAAGCGGTGCTTCTATCCAGGATAAAAAATTTGTGATCATCAGGGGCCTGAGCGACCGGTATAACAGCGCATTTATCAACGGGGCCGCCTTACCAAGCAGCGAACCGGATAAAAAAGCTTTTTCATTCGATGTGATTCCATCCGCCCTTATTGACAATATCATCATCAGTAAAACCGCCACGCCAGATCTTACAGGTGAATTTGCCGGCGGCATAGTGCAGATCCTGACAAAAGATATTCCCACATCAAACAGTTTGTCTTTGGGCGTTAGTCTTGGTTATAATACACAGTCAACTTTTAAGGATTTTGTAAGCAA
>JAKQJG010000365.1 GCA_029561305.1 Bacteroidota bacterium
TACCAGGCATTTATTACCGATTCCGCTGCTGCCAATGCTAAGTACGCAGACAAAGTGGTGGAAGTAAAGGGTATAATAAAAAGTACTTCCCTGAACCAGCAGCAGCAAGTGATAGTGGTTTTACAAACCGATAACAGTGAAGCGGCAGTAAACTGTACTTTGGAACAAAAGGATGCAGTGATAAAAGCAGGAGCTGAAATCAAATTGAAAGGCATTTGCACGGGATTGGGAGAAGGTGATGCAGACCTGGGTATACTGGGCGACCTGTATTTAATAAGATGTTATATAGCAGAATAATCAAGAAAGGATGAAAAAAACAAAGTTGATAATTGTTACAGGTATTTGCATCACAGCAATGATGCTTTCCTGCAAACATGAAATACCAACATTGCCCGATCCGCCTGGAGAGGAGGGTATTTGCTTTGAGTCAGATATATTGCCCATTTTTCAGAGCTATTGTGCCAAAAGCGGCTGCCATGATGCAGCTACCGCATCAGAAGGTTATATTTTGGATTCGTATAGCAATATTATGGCAAGAGGGATAGATGAAGGCAATGCTGCTGACAGTAAAATTTATGAAGTATTGAACGAAGATGGTGACGACCGGATGCCACAACCACCCAATGATCCGTTATCAGCGGCACAAATCAGCATCATAGCACAATGGATAAACGAGGGAGCACAAAATACCGCAGGTTGTGCGCCGGTATGCGACAGCAGTAGTTTCACCTACAACGGTGATGTGAAGCCCATTTTACAAACACACTGCCTGGGATGCCATGGAGGCAGTGCTGCATCGGGAGGGTTTATCCCCCTCGGTACATATGATGATGTAAATGCAATGGTAAATGCCAATGCGTTATTACCCGCCATTCAGCATACGGGTTCGTACCCGATGCCAAAAAATGGTGCTAAACTAAGTGATTGTAAAATTGCCATTATCAGCAAATGGATAGCAGCAGGAGCACCCAACAACTAATAATCAATTGTATGCTACGGATAAACAGGAGCAGGATATACATATCTCTTTTTATAGCGGTTGCGTTTACGCAAGGCTGTTATTATGATAAAGAAGAACTATTATATCCCGGCAGCAGCACACCGGTTGACTGCACTACGATAAATGCAAAATTTGCGGCCGATGTGCTGCCGTTGATCAGTTCAAAATGTGCCACTTCCGGTTGTCATGATGCAACAGCTTCCGGTGGATTGATCTTTCAGAATCATGCACAGATCAGCGGGGCAAAAGACAGGATCAATATCCGGGCAGTCGTAGAAAAATCAATGCCCGAAGCGGGCCCCCTGCAACCTTCAGAAATAAATATTATCCGGTGCTGGATTGAAAGCGGTGCCCCAAACAATTAATTCATTTCATTAAAAAGAACATTATGAAAACATTCATTTTATCGGCGCTGTGCCTCATCACGATCAGTTATAACGCAACAGCACAAAAAATTTATACCAAAAACGGCAACATATCTTTCTTCTCCAAAACCAATATGGAAGATATTAAAGCTGATAACAACCAGGTGATGAGTGTGCTGAATACACAGACAGGCGAACTGCAGTTTTCTGTTCTCATAAAAAGCTTTCATTTTCAAAAGGCATTGATGGAAGAGCACTTTAACGAGAACTACCTGGAGAGCGGTAAATATCCTAAAGCAACTTTTAAGGGAACGATTGCTGATATCAGCAAAGTAAATCTTACTGCTGATGGTACCTACCCTGTTTCAGTAAGCGGCGACCTTACCATGCATGGCGTTACCAATAAAGTAACTACTAAAGGAAAAATAGTTGTAACGGGTGGTAAAATAACTGGCAATACAATTTTTTCTGTAGCGCTGGCAGATTACAAAATAGAGGTGCCCAAACTGGTAGAAAATAACATTGCAAAGAATATTGAGATCACGGTGAATTGCCTGTACGATCAAAAAATGTAATATCCCTATGGGGCGGTGCATTTTATAAAGATTAATTATCATGAGGTATAACAAAATAATCCTGTTACTGTGTATATTTTTTACCGGGCGCTTATTTGCGCAGGAACCAGCAGCCGATACAACAGACCTGATGGCACAATTAGAAAATGAGGCTTCTGATAAAGATGCCACTAATTATACTAGCGCTACTTTTAAAACCACCCGTTTGGTAAACGGTCATACCGTGGAGAACGCTGCCAAAGGTGTACTCGACGTAAAGATCTCTCACCGGTTTGGAACAGTTAATAAAGGTGCTTATGAATTGTTTGGTCTTGATAATGCCACCATGCGAATGGGGCTTGACTATGGCGTCAGCAAAAGAATGATGGTGGGCTTTGGCCGCAGTACGTTCCAAAAAACCTATGACGCCTTTGTAAAATACAAACTGCTTCGCCAGTCTTCCGGGAAAAGAAAGATGCCTGTTACCGTTAGTTATGTGGGCACCATCGCTTTAATGGGAATGCGGTGGGCTGATACCAGCAGGAAAAATTATTTCAGTTCCCGGTTAAGTTATACGCACCAGCTGATCATCGGTAGCAAGCTATCAGAAGGCATTTCCCTGCAGTTGATGCCCACGTTTATTCACCGCAACTTAGCCACACTGGCAGATGAACCCAATGATTTATATGCGGTAGGTGCTGGCGGCAGGTTCAAGCTCACCAAAAGGCTGAGTTTTAATGCGGAATATTATTACCAGATTCCTGGTTATAAAGTAGAAGGAACTACCAATCCATTATCGCTCGGTTTTGATATTGAAACAGGAGGTCATGTATTCCAGTTGCATTTTACCAACAGTACAGGTATGACGGAGCGCAACTTTATCAGCGGCACTACAGGTAAGTGGGAAAAAGGGGATGTGTTGTTTGGTTTCAATATTTCCAGGGTGTTCACTATTGGCAAAAACAGGTAATTATAACATTTTCTGCAAATGCTTACTTCAATTTTTTATTTACCTTGAAACTTTATGAATAAATGTTTCAGGATATTAACTTTTGCAGGGTGCTTTTTTGTGCTGGTTGCAGCAGCACCTGTAACAGTATATAAAGTAAACAAAGGTTCTATTGCTTTTAACTCTGATGCACCCATGGAGTTGATCAAGGCATCCAGCAATGAACTGGCAGGATTATTTGACGCCAGCACAAAAAAATTTGCTTTCCGCGTGAAAGTCAGCAGCTTCGAGGGTTTTAATACCGCATTGCAAAAAGAGCACTTTAACGAAAATTACATGGAAAGCAATTCCTTTCCTTATGCCAGCTTTGAAGGAAAAGTAATAGAGGATATTGATTACAGCAAGCCCGGTGTTTATAATGTGAGGGCAAAAGGCAACTTTACCGTACACGGTGTGTCGCAGGAAAGGATCATAAAAGTAGAGATCACTGCTAAGCCGCAAACAGTATCTGTTAGATCCAGCTTTACAGTTTTGCTGGCCGATCACAATATCACCATACCCAAAGTGGTGCATGAAAAATTAGCTTCTGAAATTAAAGTGGACATAAAAGCAGAACTTGCCACACAGTAATACTAACAGCATGCAGCAGGGAAAATGTTATGTTTATTTAATTTTTCTTTTAACACTCCTGCCATTTAAACTCCAGGCCCAGCTACCCGGCTATAAAGAATTCAGGCCAGGCGATAATAACACAAGGATATTTTCATTGCTAAGATCCAGTAATGGTTACCTGTTTGCCGGTACCAGTAACGGACTGTTTAAATTTGATGGCATATCGTTCAGTAAAATAGAAATAAACAAACCGGAAAGCACAGACTCAGTAACTGCTGTATTCCAGGATAATAAAAATCACATTTGGATTGGCTGCAATAGCGGCAGAATTGCAAAAGCAATCGACAGGAAGTTGCAATATATAGAGCCTGAAGAAGGTACTCCAAAGAAAAGGATCACTTCATTCGTACAGGATAAAGAAGGCAATATATGGTTTGGCACGGCAGGGGAAGGGCTGTATCACTTTTATAACAACCGGTTGTTTTTGGTAAATGACGAAAACGGTTTAAGTGATTTAAACATCCATTCCTTAGCGGTCACAGAAAAAGGTGAGGTGCTTGCTGCAACAGACCAGGGAGTTAATATCTGTTCGCCCAACGGAAGTAAAGTGACTGTAAAAGTTATTGGCCCTTCACAGGGTCTGCCAGATTATATTGTAACATCCATTTTTCCAGCAGGTAAAAATACCTTCTGGATTGGGATGCAGGACAAGGGCTTTTGTTGGTACGATAACGGGTCAAAAAAAGTTATGGTGCCGGTTGCTGCTGCAAACTGGAATAAGGGCCAGGTAAATAGCCTGTATTTTACCCACAACAAACTATGGATAGCAACACAGGACAGCGGACTGCTTTGTTACTCAGCCGTCTCAGAAAAATTACTGCCATTTATAAATGCCGGGCAAAGAGCAGTGGGCAGCATCACTGAAGATGACCAGGGTAATATGTGGTTTGTAACCGACAATAATATCCTTGCAAAAGCAGCTTCCAATGCACTGCAGGTATACCCGATTTATAATGAGGCTTTTTATTCAACCGTTCATACAATTTTGGTGGATAAGGAAAATAATATCTGGACAGGTACAGACCAGGCAATTGTAAAACATACCTATGTAAACGGCTCTCTTGTTTCAAAAAAATATCCTGTGCAGGGGCTGGATATGAAAACAGATATCACCAGCCTTTACCAGGATCAATTTAATAATATCTGGATCGGTGCAATGGGGAAAGGTGCTTTTGTACTGGACCCTGCAACGGGTAAAACAAGACAGTTAAAAGAAGCTGGTACAGGCAACAGCATACTTTCTATTACAGGCAGGGATAATACCATATGCATAGCGGGGTTGGAAGGCGCCATGGTATTTGAACTCACCAATGAAAATGCTATTATCAGCAATGAGTATCATTTTACGGGTTACAATAAAATTGAAACCATCGGCAGTAACTATATCTACAACGTTTTTAAGGACAGCAAAGGCAGGATCTGGTTTGCAACGGATGGCAAAGGATTGACAATGCTCAACAAAGGCGTGTATACTCATTACAATGAAGCCAGTGGCATTAGGGATGAACATATTTACTCTGTTGCGGAAGACAATGCAGGTAAGATATGGTTCAGCACCAGCAATGCAGGGGTATATGCTTTTGATGGAAAAACATTTACCAACTATGCCGTTAAAGAAGGCCTCAGCAGTTTGCTTATATCCGCTATCAGGGCCGATAAACTGGGCAATATTGTAGTGGTGCATAAAGAGGGGCTTGATGTAATTGATTCAAAAACGGGTAGCATATCTTACATTAATGCTGCACAGGGGATTTGGGAAATAAACGATGACCTCGGCGCTGTTTGTACAGATGCGGCAGGGAATATTTTCATAGCCACAAAGAAAGGAATTGTACAATACGAAGCGCTGCAGGGTATTATCCATTCACCGAAAATTATTATTGAAAGTGTACAGTTGTTTTTAAATGATATTGATACGGCTGTGATGCATCATTTTAATTATGATGAAAATAATTTCACCTTCAACTTTACAGGTCTTTACTACAGCAGCCCCGAAAAAGTTTTTTATGAGTATAAACTGGAAGGTCTATACAGCACCTGGCAATTTACTGCCGACAATTCAAAGGCTTTTCCAAAGTTGCCGCCGGGTAAATACATTTTCAAAGTAAGGGCATCGCTCAATAAAAATTTTGCAAATGCTTCTGAAGCGTCCTTCGCTTTCGAAATTTCACAGCCATTCTGGCGTACCTGGTGGTTTTTTACCGTTGCGCTGTTAATAATTGGTGGTTTATTATACTGGTATATTAAAAAAAGAGAGCGCCGGCTTACACAGGTGCAGGAGTTGAAAAATCAAAAAGTGAAGTTTGAATTTGAAGTATTACGCAACCAGGTAAACCCGCATTTCCTGTTCAACAGTTTTAACACACTCATCTCTACTATTGAAAACGACCCCAGGATGGGCGTTGAGTATGTGGAGCAACTGTCAGATTTCTTCCGCAATATTGTGAACTACCGTGATAAGAATACCATTTCGTTACAGGAAGAATTAACATTGTTAAAAAATTATTTATACCTGCAGCAAAAAAGGTATGGCAACAATTTAAAGCCGGCAATCAATGTGAGTGAAGAGGAACAAAAGCATATTTTTTTACCCCCGCTCACCTTGCAGCTGCTGGTAGAAAATGCCATCAAGCACAATGTAGTGTCAAAAGAAGCCGTGCTGCAGGTTGAATTGTTTATTAAAGATGATTGTCTTGTTGTACGTAACAACATCAATAAAAAAATAAACAAAGAAAAAGGTACTGGTATGGGATTGCAGAATATAAAAAGCAGGTATGCTATGCTGCAGGGTAAACCAGTAGTGGTAAGTGAAATTGCGGATTATTTTACAGTAAGCCTGCCAATTTTAAAACGATAGTTATATGAATATCCTTTTGCTTGAAGATGAAGAGCCGGCAGCACTAAGGCTGCAAAAAATGATCAAAGAGATCGAGCCGGGTGCAGTAATGCCGGAAAGTATTGTAAGTGTTTCTTCTGCGATACAATGGCTGCAGCACAATCCTTTGCCGGACCTTATCATTTCTGATATACAGCTGGCAGATGGCTTAAGCTTTGAAATATTCAAAGAGGTGAAAACGCTTTGTCCCGTCATTTTTACTACCGCTTTTGATCAGTATGCAATTGAAGCATTTAAGGTAAACAGTATTGATTATTTACTAAAACCCGTAAAGAAGGAAGAACTGCTGGCTGCCATAGAGAAATACAGGAATTTATCACCACAAAAACAAGCTGCCGTTCCCGATATTAATAAGCTCATTGAGGCAATGGCTGCAGGCGGACAGCCAAAGTATAAAAAAAGATTTGCTGTAAAGTATGGCGAGCATTTGAAAACCATTGGCGTGGAAGAGGCCGCTTATTTTTATACAGAAGACAAAATTAATTTCCTTACTACCAAAGAGGGCAGGCGGTATACAGTAGACTATAATTTGGACACATTGGAAACAATGCTTGACCCGCATGTGTTTTTCCGTATCAACCGGCAATACATCATCAGTATACAGGCCATTGCAGAAATGTTTACCTATTCTAAAAGCCGGGTGCTGGTAAAACTAAATCCTCCGGCCAAACATGAAACCATTGTAAGCACCGAGCGCTCCGGTGATTTTAAATTGTGGCTGGGCGATAATTAATAATGCCCATTATAAAAAAACCGCCCGCAACAAAATTGCGGGCGG
>JAKQJG010000366.1 GCA_029561305.1 Bacteroidota bacterium
AATGGCCATTGTTGGGCCGGGCACAAAAAATAAATGGCCGGAACAGTTCCAGCCAATTATTTTACAATACTGCATAGTGAAAATTTGATCAATATTTACATTGTACAGTCTGTATATATGGAGAGTGTAATCTTATCGCCACAATGGTTTTTTGCCTGAGGGCCTAAGCGTTGTCTTTGGACCTGATAACTGCATTTTATGTTTGGGGTCATGCCTGGTTACCGCTTTAGCCAGTTCTTTTTTATCGGTTACTGCTATGGGATCAACTGTCCTGTCTTGTATTCCAGGTATTATCTCATTACTATTTTCTTCCACAGGTGGAAAATTGCTTTCAACCGGCTGTAGTGATTCATCCTTCACCTGATTGTTGTTACCTTTTGCAGAATTATATTTCTTTTTTGGAGCTGCTTTTCGTTTGGCGCTTTTCTTAGTTGTCAATTTCTGCTGAGTGTCTGCGGTTTTTTTCGGACTGTCCTTTTTAACCGCCGCTTTCTTACTAGCCGCCTTTTTGGGAGCCGCCTTTTTTGGTGCTGCTTTTTTGGGTGCTGCTTTTTTTGCTACCGCTTTTTTGGGAACAGACTTTTTAGCAGACTTTTTAACAGCTGTTTTTTTCTTTGGCGCTTTGGCTCCCTTTTCTCTTGCTTCCGATAACCCAATAGCTATTGCCTGTTTGGGATTGGTTACCTTTTTACCAGAACCGCCGCTTTTCAAAGTACCTTTCTTCATTTCCTTCATTGCCGTTGCAACTTTTTTTTGCGCTGCTTTACTAAATTTTGCCATAATAATTTCTTTGGTACTATCTTCAACCGCCAATAATCATACCACCACAAATACTTCCTCCAGCCACCTTTGATGCCTTTCAAATGAGTATAAACTTCCTCATGCTGCAAATGATGTGGAATAAATTCTGCCATGATCACTGCAGTGTGTACTATGATTTTTCAATCGCTACCTTTGCCGCCATGAAAAGTATTATCCTGAATAAAAATATCGGCAAGAGAATTGAGCTTGGTCATCCATGGATCTTTGTAAATGAAGTAAACCGGGGAAAGTTATTAGATGCTTCGCCGCAGGCAGGAGAGATCGTAAACGTATTATCACACGATAAGAATTTTATCGGCCGGGGTTATATAAATCCTCAATCGCAGATCATCGTTCGGTTGCTTACAAGAGATAAGGACGAAGTAATAGATGATCAGTTTTTTTTAAAGCGTATCAGGTCAGCCTGGGAATACCGGCAGCAAACCGGCTATACCGAAAACTGTCGCCTGGTTTTTGGCGAAGCAGATGAACTGCCGCAGCTGATCATCGATAAGTTCAATGAATATTTTGTAATTCAAACACTTGCATTGGGCATTGACGTGTGGAAGCCTGCCATTGTAAAAGCCATTGAAACCATATTTTCTCCCAAGGGAATTTATGAGCGCAATGATGTGCCGGTAAGGGAGCTGGAAGGACTGCAGCAGCAAAAGGGTTTTTTATCTGCTGAGTTTGATACGCATATCATCATTAATGAAAACGGTTTCAAACTTCATGTTGATATCGCCAATGGTCAAAAGACGGGTTACTTTCTCGACCAGCAGGACAACCGAAGGGCCATACAGCATATTGTAAAAGGAGCTGATGTACTGGGTACATTTTGTTATACGGGTTCTTTTGAAATTGCTGCCGCATTTTTTGGGGCCAAAAAAGTAACTGGGCTTGATATTTCGGAAGGCGCTATTGCTATGTGCAGGAAAAATGCCGAACTAAATGGATTGCAGGATAAATGCGAATTTATAAGTGTGAATGCCTTTGATGTGTTGAAAAACTGGACAAAAGAAAACCGTCAGTGGGATGTGGTGATGCTCGACCCGCCATCCTTTACCAAAAGCCGCAGCAGTATCGATAAAGCGATATCCGGCTACAAAGAAATTAACCTGCGGGGTATGAAGCTGGTGAAACCTGGGGGCTTTTTAGTAACATCAAGCTGTACCAACCTGGTGCAGCCCGAATTGTTTTTAGATACGATCTATGCTGCAGCCAAAGATGCTAAAAGGAAACTGCGGCAGGTGGTGTTCAATGCACAGTCAGCTGATCATCCTATTATAAGAGGCCAGGAATACACACACTACCTGAAGTTTTTGATCGTGCAGGTTTTATAATGGTGATCAGGCGATCTTACCTATCCTGCTCAAAGCAGGGTTGATGCTGTTTCTATTTATTCACCAGTTCTTTCACAGCTTCTTCCAGCTTTGCCCCTTCCGGATCCACTGCCACTATTTTCCCTTCTTTATTTAATAAGAAGGTAGCTGGAATTCCTTCCACACCATACCTGGCGGCAGAAGCGGCATCCCATCCTTTGTTATCATTTACCTGGGTGTAGGTTAGTTTATCCTGCTGAACTGCTTTTAACCAGGCGCTTTTTTTATTATCAATGGATACAGCAAATACTTCAAAGCCTTTCTCTTTGTATTTGTTATAAAGGCGTACTACATTGGGGTTCGACATCCTGCAGGGCCTGCACCAGCTTGCCCAAAAATCTATCAATACTACTTTGCCTTTGAGGGAAGAAAGCAAAACCGTATCGCCTTTTGAATCTGGCAAAGCAATCTCCGGGGCAAGTTGACCAACCTTTACCTGGGCCGAAGTATAAAAGGAACTAACCAATAAAAACAGCGCTAATACAATTTTCATTTGCAACAATTTTTCTTTTGAAATAAGGATACTATGAAACGAAAAAACTTAATCATTAAAAAGCATTAAAAATATTATACTCGAATTTTATTACTGCGCCACGGTCAGCTGTGCGGCTGAGTGCGTTCACTACCGGGAAACGATACCCCAGATCAAAACGCATCCTGCTGTTGAAAATAAACTGCAGGGACGGGGCAAGATCAAGGTAAGTTTTGTTATTGCCCAGGTTCGTTTGGCCGATCATTTCAAACATCAGGTTTACATTCGTTTGGTTATAACTGGTATATTCTTTTGGCAGCATCAGTTTGCCGAACGACAGTGTGTAGTAAACCGCATTGCGTTCCTTGTTGCTGTAAATAAATTTTTCTACTCCATTATCGGTGGCATGAAGATAAGAAAGACCGGCAGACATCGCCACTTTGTTGATCAGTTTGGTTGCTACCAGCCCCGCTTCATACCCTGAATTATGACCAAAAAGGTCAATGGCCTGCTGGTGAATGCTGCTGTTGTTATAACTGTACCGCCCCAGTGCTGCCAGCCTGAAATGGCTATGTACATCATCAATACTAAAGAACCGGTATTTTAAATAAAGGCTGCCGCCTTCAGCAACAAATTTATCATTCCTGTTGCTAAGGAATATTTCGCCATGCAGCATGACCTTTTTTGAAATGCCGATCATCAGTTCAGGGAGCAAATGATAGTTTGTTTTATTATCGGCTTTTTCCTTCATCCAATAATTATTAAGCCGTATGCCCAGGCTTTTTGCTGCCATATTACTGGCAGGTTCGGTAAATACAAATAATTCCTGTGCAAACACTTTTTCATAAGCGAATACTAACAGGAACAGAAATATTTTTTTCATCTATAGGTGTTAGGGTGTGAATAATAAGTTGGTGGCAGCATCTGCATACTGCCACCAACTGTAAACCGAAAGCAGTAAACTGTTAAATAGTTACATGATAGATACGGCTGCCTTCTGTTAACCCGCCTTTTGCACAACAGGCAGAAGCTTTGCCGGTTTTATAACATTCCATCGTGGTATACTTACTGTTTTGCTTAAAAGCTTTGGCAGTTACATATCCTTTGTCAAGAATTTTTAATTTTATTACTCCATCGGCCACCTGGTCCTTTATATTAAGAAAATGAAAAGTAGAACCGCCGATGTCAACATGCGTGTCATTTGACAGTGTTATTTTATCCAGCTCCACCAGTGCGGTAAGTGATGCAACAAAAAATCCGGCATCTTCCACTTTCTCTTTCAATTGATCAATATCTACTTTACTGCCGGGTTTAAAGCTGAGTTCAAAACTGGAATTTTTGATATTAGCTTCCACTTTTTCCACAAATTCAACCGACTTGAGTGACTTGTAGATGGCGTTGCTGCACATACTGCAGGTAAGCCCACTTGCCTGTAACGTGGCTTTTGTTATTTGTGCATTAAGCGTGGTTGTAATTAAAACTGCAACCACTAATATTAACTGTTTCATAGTTTTTAATCTTTAGTGATTACATTTTGCAACATGATTTGTCTTTGTTGCTTCCTTCTTCATTTTTGCAACAAGCCATCTCTTTGCAATGGGCAGCATCCTTTTTGCAGTCTTTGTTGTCGCAACAACTGGCCGATGCTGATTGTGTTGTGGCGCCTTTTCTATCGTACTGGCAGCAACCATGGAGGTTATTGTATGCTTCGTCGCTGGCAGTTTTATCCTGCGTGTCGTAACCTGCATCAGCTATGGCCTGCTGAATCTTATCGCCGGAGGTTTTGGAAATTGAATAGGTTAACTTTAATTGCTTGCTGTCTTCATTCCAGTTAGCAGCAGTGGCACCCGCTGATTTGGCTGCTTTTTCAATATTCTTTTTGCACATACCGCAATTGCCCCATACTTTGATGGTTTCTTTTTTTACAGAGGATTGTGCAATACTAAATTGGCTTATAAAAAGGCTGAATAATAATACAGCGCTGTATGATAATGATTTCATGATCTGAATTTTATTGTAATTGAAATAATATTTGATAATAGTGCATAGCACTAAGCCCATCATTCTGACGTGACGGGAAGCATTACAATAAAATTCTAAATCCGGAAGACACAGTTTAGTACACAAGCAGAAGGTTTGTTGTACTCAGGTGGAGAGTTGTTGTTGATGCTGTACTGAACCTGTGCTGATTCCAGTAGGAAATAATATACTGGAAAGCTGTTTGAAAGGATAGTAACCGGTATTTCAAAACTTACATCAAGAGAAGCTTTTTTATGTAAATCGTCCAGCTTGTAAAATTTATGTTCATCATTACAGCAGCCGTTTTTCTTTTCGGTCATGCCGCACTTACCGCATTTTTTACTGTCGCCGCCATAAAATTCTACGCCCGCTTTTTCCCCCATGCAATAGTGTATCTCCATGGCAATGCCGGATGATACACCCAGGTACAGAAAAGCTAATATGGCTACGATGAATTTTTTCACAACAGAACAAAGATAATTTGTTTTGACTGAGAAATATCTATGATTGTTCTCAGTAGTTATTTTTAACACAACTGGTTAAAAATGTAGGTGAACTTTCAGGTGGCCGGCATCTGTTTATTTGTCAACCAGCGCCAGCCACTTTTTAATAAGTTCCTGCAGCCCTTTTTCTTTTGCTTTCACATCCTTCAAATCATTGAAAACGATCGTTCTCCGGCCATCTTTATAATCACCTTCTAACAGTCCGGCAGAATCATTTATAGCGGCACCACCGGGAAAAACCAGCATGATCCTTCCTTTAAATAAATTGAAAACAGCAATATCTCTTTTGTATTCTTTGGGATCAAACGGTTTCATTTCTCCTGTATAATAGAAACAGGGATTATTCCATTTTATCATTTCCCCCACCTGCGGATCGGTTTTTAAAAACACCTGCCGAAGGTATTCAATCGTTTTTCGAAGACCGGGTTCCAGTTTTTTGATATGCGCTGTCACTAATTCCTTGTCTGAAAGTTTTGCTGTTTTAGCCATTCAGTTGTTTATTTTATATACCCAGGCTCCATCCCTCCCTGTACGTTCTCTTCACAAATTCGTTTGCTGCATCAAAATTGGTCACTTTCATGTTTGGCCCATCCCACAATAGTTTAATGCCACGTCCGGGGAAGTCGTACCAGTTCTTATGTTCTTTGCTGGGCGTGCGTATGTTGGCACTCCTGATAGCCAGGTTGCCCATCAAAATTGTTTCAGTAAGCGGACCAGCAATTTCAAAAGGAGAACTTAAAGTCTTTGTTTCTTTACTGTTGTATCCCGCTATGCATGCTTCCACCCATTGGGCATAATGCCCGTTTGCACCCTCCGGTACCCGTTGAATTGACTGCGGTACTTTTATAAAATCATTACTTGAAAGCGGCAGTAATTTGGGATTCTCCCCGTATGTGCTGCACATCATTTTTCCTTTGGTGCCAATAAAGATCACACCATTGCCACCATCACCCATGGTATCATTCGGACCCAGCTCTTCTGGTCTTTCTGGTTGAATGCCGCCATCGTTCCAATGTATATTAATGGGTTTGTTATTCTTTTTATCAATGAATTTTAATAAAACACTGGATGCAGCAGGTGGTCCATCAGGAAAATATCCCCGCACAAAAATACCCGTGTAAGTATTACTAACGCTGCAGGATGCCTCTACCGGATAACCAAGATCAAGCACTCTAAACGGTGCTTCAATCAAATGACAACCCATATCGCCTAATGCACCTGTGCCATAATCCCACCAGCCACGCCAGTTGAATGGAACTAAATTTTCAATATAATCTTTTTGCGGAGCCGTACCAAGCCATAAGTCCCAATCAAGGTCTTTAGGAATGATTCCTTTTGTTGTTGGCCAGGGAATTCCTTGCGGCCATACGGGCCTGTCCGTCCAGATATACACGTCTGTTACTTCTCCAATTACTCCGGCATTAAACCATTCCATCAGCTGCCGTACGCCATCGCCACTGCTTCCCTGGTTGCCCATCTGTGTCACCAGTTTGTATTTTACAGCAGCTTCTGTCAGCTTCCTGGCTTCATAAATATCATGTGTAAGTGGTTTTTGAACATACACATGTTTGCCAAGCTGCATAGCGGCCATTGCCTGTACGGCATGACTGTGATCGGGTGTGGAAACAGAAACAGCATCAATATGTTTATGCTCTTTATCCAGCATCTCCCGGTAGTCTTTATAATATTTCGCTTTGGGGAAACTCTCCCGTGACTTTTTTGCTCTTGTATCATCCACATCACATAAATAAGCGATCTCAGCTTTGCCACTTCTAAAAAAATTGGCAATATCACTTTCTCCTTTGCCACCGGCACCTATACCGGCTACCATTAGCTTATCACTGGGTGCTGTAAAGCCTTTGCCTCCCAGCACGTGGCGTGGAATGATAAAAAAGCCAGTGGCCGCCACAAAGCTGTTTTTTATGAAATCCCTTCTTGATTTGCCGGCTGATGCTGCAGTTTGTTTTTTACTTTTCATACAAGGTGAGAATTTTACAATCGTTGTTTTTACGCCATTAAATTAGGGTATTTTTATCTGGTGAGTTTAAATTTTTTATTACCATCGCTGCCCTGCAACTTTACAATACTATTTTGATACTTTGAAAACGGCATCATGAAAATTATAATAACAGATGGATACACATTGAACCCTGGCGACCTTAGTTGGTTGGACTTTGAAAAGCAGGGTGATGTGGAATATTATGACCGCACTTCCCAGGTAGAATCTGTGGCACGAACTTTTGGTGCCGATGTGATCATTTGTAATAAAACAATCATTGATGCCGATGTGATCGATGCAGCAAGTCACTTAAAGTTGATTACAGTTACAGCCACGGGGTACAACAACGTGGATATTACAGCCGCTAAAAAAAAGAATATTACAGTTTGTAATGTGCCAGGCTATGGTACGGCATCAGTTGCCCAGCATTGTTTCGCTTTGATACTGGAACTGACCAATAACGTTGGTCTGAATGCGGCCTCAGTTGCCAGCGGTGAGTGGCAAAGCTCCAAAGACTGGTGTTATAGCATGAGGCCGGTGATTGAACTGGCAGGAAAAACCATCGGTATTGTTGGAATGGGAAAAATTGGAAGGCAGGTAGCGGCTATTGCACATGCTTTCGGTATGAATATTCTGTATAATGGTGGAAACAGTGATGAAGCATATTGCAAAAAGGTAAGCCTGTATGAAGTTTTTATACAAAGTGATATAGTGTCACTGCACTGTCCATTAACTGCGGCCAACAAAGAATTTGTAAATGCAGAATTACTGGGACTAATGAAACCCACTTCCTGCCTGATAAATACAGCAAGGGGGTTATTGATAAATGAAAAGGATCTGTCACAGGTATTGTACCAGAATAAAATAGCTGGTGCAGCATTAGATGTAATGAGTTCTGAGCCTCCTGGAAAAAATAATCCTTTAATTGGGTTGCCTAACTGCATTATCACCCCTCACATTGCATGGATCAGTAAAGAAGCAAGGCAAAGGATACTGGACATCACTTTACAGAACTTACTGGCGTTTTCAAAAGGTACACCGAAAAATATAGTAGTGTAAATTTTCTCCGGCACATGAAGATCATCATTGCAACAGATAAATTTAAGGGCAGCCTGACCAGTATGGAGGCAGGTGAAAGTATTCGCAGTGGATTAGCACAGTCTGAACCAAACGCTGCAATAGAAATATTCCCCATGGCAGATGGAGGAGATGGTTTCGGGAAAGTAATGAAATATTATCTCGGTACACAGACCGTGCATTGCCAAACAGTTGATCCATTGTTGAGAGAGATCACCGCCTCCTGGGAGTGGGATGCTGAAAATAAAACTGCAGTTATAGAACTGGCATCTGCAGCCGGTTTGGAATTGTTGAAAGCCGATGAAAGAAATCCTTTGCATACCTCCACTTTTGGTGCCGGCCTTTTGATACAGGATGCTTTAAAAAAGGGTGCGGAAAAAATTATACTTGGATTGGGAGGCAGTGCAACCAACGATGCAGGTATGGGTATTCTTGCTGCGATGGATTTTATTTTTAAAGATGAAAGGGGAAATGTATTGCTTCCCATTGGGAAAAGTTTGCATCAAATTAAAACAATTGAAATTCCTTCCCGGTTACGTTCTGTTCAATTTACAGTTGCATGTGATGTTACCAATATATTATACGGACTGGAAGGTGCGGCGTTTGTATATGCACCACAAAAAGGCGCTGATGAAAACGAAGTAAAAATTCTGGATAAAGGGTTACGGAATATTGCCGCGTTGATACTCTCCCAAACACGAAAAGATATTTCTGCCTTTCCGGGCAGTGGTGCTGCAGGAGGTGTGGCGGCAGGGCTGGCAGCCTTTTTTGATATAAAGGTTATAAGTGGAGCTTCCATCGTTATGCACGCCAGCCAAATGGACAAGCATTTACAGGACACTGCTATCATCATTACTGGTGAAGGCCGGCTCGATCACCAGTCTGCAAATGGAAAAGTGGTACAACAGGTGGCAGCTCTTGGCAACAGGAACCAGGTTCCGATAGTGGCAGTATGCGGCGAAAATACACTTGATGAAAAGGCCATTACCGCTCTCGGACTAACGGCAGTATATTCCCTGGTGGATGAAAAAAATAATAGCGCAGGTGCTTTGGCAAACGCAGGCGCCCAATTGTCTGCGCTGGCAGCGTTGATTGCAAAGGACTATTGTAAAAACAAATGAGCCATTGCTTAGCAATGGCTCATTGAGTATAAACTGACTTTTTTAATCGATTTTTTTCAGCAGCGTAATGTAGGTGGGGAAGTGATCGCTGTAACCATAGTTATAGGTAGTGCCATCATAAGTCCTTTTGGCGTAACCTCGGTACTTACCCGTTTTTTGCACCATAAACTCCTGGTTAAAAATATGTGCCCTGTAATAATGAAATCCCTTCTGGGTTTTATCCAGCCAGCCTGCAGAAAGAATAATCTGGTCAAATAAACCCCAGGAATCCTGGTAAGCCAATGTGCCAATACCCTTTTTATAATATGACATCCAGGGATTGAACATTTCCGGCGCTTTTACGTCCTCTGCTTTCCCTTTCGCCTTTAGCACCTGCGTTACACTTGGGCTGATGGGGTCATCATTCAGATCGCCCATTACTATAATTTTTACATTAGGGTCAAGTGCAGTGAGTGAATCAACCCTTATTTTGCAGATCATGGCAGCTGCAGCCCGGGCAGGGGCAGAGCGTTCTTCTCCACCTCTTCTTGACGGCCAGTGATTTACAAAAACGTGCACAGTATCTCCCAACAACAAACCTTTTACATATAGTATATCCCTTGTAAGAAAGGATTCTTTACTACCCCCAGGCAGATCAACAAATAAGGGGGCACTGTACACCGGGGTAAAATACTTGGGGTTATACAACAAACCAACATCCACACCTCTTATATCGGGAGAATTATAGTGTACATACTTTAGTTTCCTGTCCTTTAATTTTTCCTCTTTTACCAAATCCGCAAGTACCACGTCGTTTTCAATCTCTGCAACACCGGTTAACGCCATGCCTTCTGGCGATACATCTTTTCCTATTTCACTTAACACATGGGCAAGCCTGCCCAATTTATCTTTATACACTTCACTGTTATAGAGCCTCACTCCACCCGGAAGGAACTCTTCATCATCTTTTGTGGGGTCATTGATGGTATCATACAGGTTCTCAAGATTATAAAAGCCTACCACGGCCACCCGGTAATTGGCCTTTTGGGCTGAAACTGTAAATTGTAGCACCAAAAGGCAGCAAACTGAAAGTAAAATGTGTCTCATATTTTTTATTGATAAAGCGGTAAATGTATAGAAATAAAATCTGTTCATTTCCTGTGGGCAAATAAA
>JAKQJG010000101.1 GCA_029561305.1 Bacteroidota bacterium
AGTTCCTGTATCTACTTTGCCAATGCCTTTTACATTGATGGTTCCGTTTTCGAATTTGAATTGGAATGGTTCTTCACTCCAGATATAGCGGCCTTTGTTGGAGAGCAGTAGGGGTTGAGCCTGGTTGCCTTCGTTGTTGCCGAGTAAATTACTGGCATAGTTGCTGGTGTCGGTGAAGGGCATTAGTTGGCCGTGGTTGATGATGCCGCTCCACCACATTTCACCTTTATGCAAGTTTAGTGTTACACTGTTTTGTGCATGGGATACGATGCTGTATAATATTATAAGAAATGTTAGTTTGATATTTTTCATGTTCTGTTTGTAAGTCTTATCAAACTTAGTTAAGATAGCAAAGCAAATGGTACGCAAGCGGTTGCATTGGTTCTTTATTGGAACTGACTTAAAGCTATGAGAGCAGTTGGAATATATTCTAAACATTATTTAGTTAAAGAGAGGATTGCCTTCGGCAATTTTTCCTTGTCACTTTTTTCTTGATAAAAAAGTAACCAAAAAATCAAGGCAAAACGATATACAGCCCGTTTTGCCAGCAGCTTTGTTTAACATTTGTTCGTTGGTGGCTTCGGCATTTGATCTTTACTCTTTGAAGGCTTACCTTATGGATTTTCTAAAAAGTCGGAAACGTTTAAGCTTTGGGGTGAAACGGAGTCAGCAGCTGTGTTGGGCTTTGGTTCGTTGGTGGCTTGGGCATTTGATCTATATTCTTAGAAGGCTTGGTGTATATAAAATTGAAAAAGTTTTTAGCCTATAAAAGTTGTTTTTCAATGCTTGGGTCAGGAGTGACTCATCGTATTAAATTGAAACGGTGAACGGCGAGTGTATTTGTCTTTGCTAAGCTCTATTTGATAGTGAGGGTGATTGCCTTCGGCAATTCTTTCTTGTCACTTTTTTCCCCGACGTAAAGTCGGGATTTTCAATTTGATAAAAAAGTAACTCCCGATATGCATCGGGACAGGCGCCAAATCAAGGCAAAACGATATACAGCCTCCCGATTTTATCGGGACAGGCTGTTTTGCCAGCAGCTATGTTGAGCTTTTGATCGTTGGTGGCTTCGGCATTTGATCTTTACTATTAGGAGGCTGCCTTGAAAAGGAATAAAATACTCTTTAGATTTTTTAAGTGTTAACATGCCAGTTTCATTTATCCTTCTTTGGAGCAACCTTAATTTTCTTTACCGGTCCGCCGAAATCTTTTTCGCCGGCTGTGTTAAAATCTTTCCCGGCTACAAACCCTTTGTTGGACTGCGTCAATTTTTCGTCGGGCTTAAAGTCCTTCGGTGGTTTTGTCTTGTTTGATCTTGCCATATTTTGTACGCAACAAAAATCTCACCAGGCCGTTGGGGAAAAATTGCCACAGATGCGAAGGAATGGTATTTGCAAGATTGAAGGGTATGAGAAAGGAGATTTTAATGTCGGCGTTGGTGCTGTTTTTTGTGAGTGCTGTATGTGGACAAGAAATGCCGGTGGATTCTTTAAAGATAGATTCGGTGAAATTAGTGGTAAACAAGCCGGATGATATATCCAATCAATATGATGTGGGCGATTTGTTTAAAACGATCCTGCACAAAAAAAATGAGCCCGGTAAAAAAGTATCGGGCATAACGGTGATACCGAATATTTCTTCTAACCCCACCATCGGTTTCCAGGTGGGCGTCAAAGCCGTGGTGGGAAGAAAACTGGGAAAGGATCCGGCTACACTGATGTCCATCGCTGCTTCCTCCGCCTCCGTTACCACCAAGGGCATCATCAATTATTATATCACCCACAACGTGTACACCAATGCCAACAAATGGAATTTCCAGGGAGCATTGGTGATCGCCAAAGCCGTGGTGCCCGATTTTGGGCTGGGCATTGGCAATGAAGCCCACACCAGCATCGACGACAAAATACTGAGCAACCCAACAAGACAGGAGCGTGTGCTGAATGCGATGTATTACACTTTTAGAGAAAAGGCCTACAGGGAAGTAGCCAACAATTTCTTTATCGGTGCCGGTGTATCTTTTGAAGTAAAAAGAAACATTGAAGACAGGAAAGACCCTGCCGGTACAACACCTTATACTGTTTATACAGACCGGTATGGCTTTAACCGGGAACATTACAGCTCGAATGGTTTGGTATTTAATATTCAATATACCACCCGTGATAACCTGAACAGGGCATTCAAAGGTTTTTATGTGGATGCTGGTGTACGGTTGAATCAAACCTGGATGGGCAGCACTAAAAATGCGTTTTTGTTTACCGGCGATTTTAGAAAATACCTTAGCCTCTCCCGTAAGAGGCCGGAGCATGTGCTGGCATTCTGGAACTGGGGCTCGTATATCATCAGTGGTGTATTGCCCTATCTTGAATTACCAGGCACTGCAAAAGATGCTTCCTTTCGCAGTGGAAGGGGTTACAAGTCGGGTTTCTTTAAAGGCACACAATACAATTATACAGAGATTGAATACCGCTTTCCCATCATGAGCAACGGCTTTTTAAGTGGTGTGGCTTTTGGCAATTTGCAAACCGCTAATGATGAATGGGGCACTAAACTTTTTAAGGAATGGCAACCGGGCTATGGTGCCGGCATCCGTATTTTATTTAATAAACATACCCGTACCAATCTTTGCCTGGACTATGCATTTGGCAAATATGGTCAACGTGGTTTCTTTCTCAACTTAAATGAAACATTTTAACCGATGCCCGAAGGCCCTTCCATATTATTTCTTAAAGACAACTTAGCACCTTTCAAAAATAAAGTAGTAAAAAAAGCCGGCGGTTATGGTAAAATGCCCACTGCCTGGATGAAAGGAAAAAAGCTATTGGATATACAAACCTGGGGCAAACATTTGCTGCTGGTATTCGCCAACGGTGTTGTGAAAATACACCTGGGCTTATTCGGAGATGTATTGATCAATGAACGAAAAAAAGTAAACCGCTCCTTCTATCTTGAGTTTGCAAAAGGGGAGATCAACGGCTATGTGGTATCTGCCAGCAAACTCAAAAAGCCATTGAAAGAAGTATATGACTGGCGCACGGATATCCTAAGTGAGCAGTTTGATAAAGTGTATGTTAAGTCCCTAATAAAAGAGAAACAAACAAAGCTGATAGCTGACATCATGATGGACCAGGATATTTTTAGCGGTGTTGGCAATAAGATCCGCAACGAAGCATTGTATCGTGCCGGCTTACATCCAATGAGTATCGTTGAAAAAATTCCAGCAGCAAAACTGAATAAGCTCATTGATGAAACAGTGAAGTACGCAAAGATCTTCTACCGCCAGTTGCGCAAAACAGGTAAACATGATTTTTTTGAAGTATACCAACTGGAATATGCCGCTGATGGATCTGCTGTAACGATGCAATTCTTGCCAAAAACAAAAAGGAAGATTTACTTTAGTGAACACAGGCAGCAGTTGTATAAGTAATATTTACCATGGTTCATGAGGACACTAAACATGGCAGAAAACCAGTTCGGGGAATATTACTTTTGTAACCAATTGATAACCGCCCTCACCACATGATCAGCATGGAGACTACTAAAAGCATTATTCGCATTTATGATCTCATGGGGCACTACATATTCAGGAAGGGCTTTTTTGTTTTTATCACCGAGATATGCGGTAGAGATAAGAAAGTAGGACTGGTCATTATTAAAAACAAAACCCTCCGTGGCATTGCCACGCCCTGCTGTGGCTTCACCAAACAACATTGTATGCTGTCTTTGCTTAAAAATAGCTGCCACGCCTTCTCCAGAGCTGGCGGTGCCGGGCCCAACAAGTACGGCAACTTTCGCATGTTGAACACCAACTATTTTATTATGGATGGCCGCCTGTATGGCTCCATCAATCAAAAAATGGCCTTCTTTAACAGCCGTTTCATCACTTGCTTTGCCGTCCCTGTCTATACAATAACCCAGCACGCCATCATTGAAAAACATAGCCAGCCCGGCCATCATCGGCCTGATATTGCCACCTGCATTCCGGCGAAGATCAATGATCCATCCTTTAGGACCATTGGCCGCCAGTTTCGATACCGCTTCGTACAACCAATTAGCATTCCTGTCAATGTCTTCCTGTTTTGTGACGCCCATAAACGGCACGTTGATATAGGCAAAATCCCCGATCATTTGTTCAAATAGTCCCGGCCCTCTTTTCCAGGCTGCTTTTATAGAATCATCATAGCGGTTGTCCAACAATGTGTCCGGCAACCTGAACATATCATCATAGTGGTAATAAGCTGCATGCTTATCGCCCAATGCTGTAAAGGCAAGAGTTAGTGCCCCAAATGTTTCAGCTTTTGTTTTGGCACCCGCTGCTTTTTGGTGCACCGCCTCTTTCATAGCAGGCCAGTTTACCCTGGCGGCATATATTGAATTTTGTTGCAGGATGCCAATGGCACTGTCAATATAATTTTTTATAGAATCTGCCATTTGCGCTTTGGCAACCAGCGGCTGCAGGCAAACACTGATAACAAGGATGACAAAATATTTTTTAAGCATGTTTATTTGAGTTGGCTAACAATGAGCAAATGTAAAGATCAATGTATTCAACGATCAGTCATGCTGTATCAACTGAGGTTATGCTAGCAATAACTGTTGATTTTTGGGATGAAATATAAAAACCTGTCTTTGCAGCAAAGCTGTATAAGACAGGTTTATTATTAAGTGCGTCTTTGATGAGATCTCTGAGGTAATCTTTGGCTTACATTTTTACAAATCTTGTAATGATATTGTCACTGTTATTTACCAGCTTTAAAATGTATTCACCAGCTGGTAAATTATTCACCGTAAGATCTATCCTGTTATAACCAGCCAGCACGGGCATTTTCCTGGACGACAATAATCTTCCTGCAAGATCCAGTACCATTACAGTAGTTGCTTCCTGTTTGGTTGCATTCAGTTCTACATGTAATTCGCCATGGGTAATGCTGGGATAAATTTTGATGCTGCCCCTGCCAGTAAAGTTGAGTTTAACGATTGGTGAATAAACAAAGCTTCCATTGGCATCCAGTATTTTCAGCCTGTAAAAATTATTGCCCGCAGCAACTTGCCTGTGGGTGAAAGCATAATTTCTTGGAACATCAGAATTTCCAACAGCATTTACCGTGCCGATGGGGCTAAAGTTTCTTCCGTCAGCCGACCATTCCACCTGGAATTCTTTTGTGTTTAATTCATTGGCTGTTTTCCATTTTACAGCCACATCATTTCCATTCTTAGCCGCATTGAACGAAACGAGTTTTACCGGCGTAACAATGATCTCCGAACAGCCGTTGTTCAAATAAGAAAGACTGTCCTGGTCATCCCAGGCCAACGAGTTTCCTTCGGCCTCAGGTGTATTACCAGGGTTAGGCCACAATGCTCCTTCGTATGACCTTACATTTCCCGTGCAATCATCACCGTTATAGGATATTTGAATATAACGTTCTGCTGCAGCCGCATTGGCCATTGTGCCACCGGGCATCCACCTGCTGTCTGTTGGATTATCAATATTGATATACACCACATACACCTGGTCGTTTTTACAAAGTGCAGACAGGTCATAAGCCTGGTCCAGATTATAAGGAATAAATACCACGCTGCTGCCGGCAGGGATAATGGTAGACGATGACGTAACTTCTGTCAATGTTTTTCCCGGCTGCACGATGACAGAACCAGGACCCACTTTAGCTGCTGCATCCGCACCTGATAAGTAAGCAGTGGGATTTTGTGTAGCAGGCGGGTTTCTTGAACCATAACTCAGCTTGTATAAAGACACTGCACCTGAAGCACCGGTTGTAAAATAAACAAACTCGTTAATGCCTTCGGTAACACCATCGGCGGCACAGGCATTTATTAGTGCACCATTGATCACAGGGCATTGGCTGTAGGACGCCTGTGAAATAACAATTGATAAAATAAGCAGGTAGCGTTTGGACATACTTTTCCGGATTGTGGTGAAAAAAGTCCAAATGTATGCCATCAGCGTGATAAAAAAAGAGGCGGACAGCGGGTGTGGATTATTATGTAATTATTAACTGCAGGCTTAGCCTGTGCAATCTTTTTTTAGGGGATAAAATGTTTTCATCCACCTTAATTATTGTGTATAGCGCCAGTTACTCCACCTCTATATTGCCAGGCACCAGCAACCGTTTACCTGTTGCTACACTGATGGCGGATCCTGGTAAAACCGCTTGTTGCACATCAAGTGTGCAAACAGCACTGCCAGCAGGGTTAATAATGATCTGTGAACAGGCAGACAGTACGGAAGGTGGTATTTTATTATTTATCCAGTTAGCAGCAAGGCTCCAGTTGCCGGAACCAATAAACTGGTAGGAGTAAGGCGTGGTAACAAACCCATTTTCAAATACTGCATCGCGGTTGTTTACAGGATTACCATTGCTGTCTGTAGTATCCATTTCCAGTTGGGTTGGGCTGTTGCTGAAATTCACATATCCCCTGCCGTTACCTGCGCCGTTGCGGGCAAAAGTCAATGTAAACAAAGCAGTGCTGTCTGCTACTGTTCTGCCCTGTACATTGTCATCAAACCATAAAAAGGTAAGGTATCCGCTGGCAACAGCAGTCACATTCACATTGGCAAATGAAAACTGAATAGCGGCGGAGCCGAAGCTGATGCCGTTATATTTAACCACTGCCGTATCCCAAACGATACTTCCCTGCAGGGCCACCACATTGCTTATGCTTTGGGTACGTACAGCAATAGTAAAAATTGAATCGCAATCCTGTTCCCTCTTGTCAATTGCCAGCTTTTTTTGGGCGCTGAGTTTTGCAGACACGGCTAGTAAAATAAAGACCAGGAATATCCTGCAGTTCGTTTTCATGTTGCAATTAGTTGTGTACTGTTTGTTTATTACTTTGTTAATACTATCTTTTTACTTTTAACAGTACCGTTTATACCAGTGAGCCTAAGATAATAAACACCGGAAGCAAGCGGCTGCTTTTTTTGCAGATCAATACTGATATTATTTATTCCTTTAACCCCGGTTTGTTCCTGCGTAAAAATTATTCTTCCGCTCATATCCAGCAAATCGATCCGGATATTTTTATCCAGCAGCAGCCTGATCTTTATTTGCAATGGACCGTCTGTAGGATTGGGTGTTACATCAAAAGACTCACTGGTAAAATCAAGGTTCTTTTTGTGAAGCAGCTTTCCGGATCCTTTTATGATTGCATGTTTTTTGTAATCGCCATCCCATAATTCTGCGGCTGTAATATCTGAGTTGATCGTAATATCCTCTTCTGCAAAAAGCTGGTTTGTTTTAAAAACTACTACCATCAGTGTATCACCGTCATTTAATGAAGCCAGCCTGTTTTGTGCGTCGTTCCAGATAAAAGCGAGTTTTCCCTCACTGCTGTGGTTGCTGGCAAAACTCATGTTAAGCGGGTTGTTTTCCACTCCTTCAAATACCAATGCAGCAGGATTGAAACCCAGGGTGAATTGTGCACCCAATACATTTTTAAAATCTTTTACTTTCACGGGTAACCGGATAGTTTCTTCTTTACCAGCTTGTATATCATCATAATAAAAAACCACGGGTTTGCCTGGAGACAGTGGTCTTGAAACGGTATTGTTATAATCAAAATTTACATCACCCAGTTTTATGGCGATAAAATTGAGGTTGAATTTATCCGTGAACAGGTCGTTCAGTACAATACTGTCGCGGTACTGCAATGGCGTCAATGGATCAAAACCCGCATTGGAGGTATCAACAAATGTCCATACACTGTTTCCATTAAAGCCGGTGTTGAGTCCTAAAATAAGACGGCGGATAAGCAATATATCCAATGAGGTTACAGAACCGCTCCGGTTAACATCTGCCGCTATCCATTGATAAGGAGTAGCAAATAAAGTAGCTGATAAAATATGGCTCTGGATGATAGCAATATCGAGTGTTGACACGCCATTTGTTCTGTTGAAATCATTTGTTTTAAATGGTTTCAGCACATAATTTCGTGAGGGTCCACCGGTGAGCAAGGTGGAATAAGAACCGCTTCCATTAGTGGTAACTATACTGTTGCCGGAACCTGTAATAGCAATAGAAGGCTGCCTGGTGGTAGCGCCCTGTGGACCCCGGATAGTGCCTGTGACATTATACCGCACCGTGATCACAACCGGGTTTGATACATTCAACGAATCGGATGCACAGGAAAAACTGCTTCTTAAAACAGCATATACGGTATCACCTCCGCTGAGTGTATTGGTAATATACTGCCCGCTTGTTTGCCCGGGTATTAAAACCCCATTTTTATACCATTGTATCAATGGATTGCTGCCTCCAAAACTGGTAGTGGCAGTAAACATAACTGTACTACCGTTAATGATATTGGTATTGCTGGCAAAAATGGATATCGATGGATGTACAACACTATCGTAGACAGTGATGGTTACATTCCTGATGATACTGTCGCAGTTTGAACCGGCATACTTAACGGTGTCGAATAACTGTGTATTTTCAAAATAAAACCTGTTGTTATACTGTACGCTGTCACAATCATCCAGCTGAAGACTGGTTAAAGCTGCTGTGCTCCTGAAACCGGCGCTTCCATTAATATAACTTGTTTCTGTAACAAGCACCGGGGCATTGTTGCTCAGGTTGATACTGTCAATTTCCAATGCTGTAGGACTTGAACTGAAGGACACAGTTTGTGTAGTAGTAAATGTTGCGCCGGGCTTAGTGAACCACAAAGTAAACAACTCCGTACTGTCTGCTACTGTTTTACCTGTCAATGTATTATCGTTCCAGCTATAAGTGATGAAACCACTTGCTTTATTAGACAAATTCACATTGGCAGCGGTGATGTTGA
The DNA here is from genome assembly GCA_029561305.1 of Bacteroidota bacterium. Taxonomy (GTDB): domain Bacteria; phylum Bacteroidota; class Bacteroidia; order Chitinophagales; family Chitinophagaceae; genus Ferruginibacter. Next base: position 8,800 of record JAKQJG010000101.1, read on the forward strand.
TCGCTGTGTTGGTAAAACTTACTGAATCAAGAGTCATCACAGAGGAGTTCCACCGGAGAGTGCCCTGCAGTCCGATAATATTGGTAAGGCTTTTCGCTTTTACGGAAAGCGGGAAAGAAGCCACATTGCAAAGATTTTGTATCCTGTCGATAAACAGGGTTTTAAGTTTCCTGAATTCAACATAAACGCTGTCGCTTGCCGTACAGCCTGTACCGTTAGTAACCGTTACTTTATACTTACCTGTAGTTTTTACTATAATGAAATTAGTGGAATCCCCATTGCTCCATAGATACCGGACATAGCCTGAGCCGGCATTCAGCTGCAAGCTGTCTGAATAAGTTCTTACCGTGTCTTGCAATGGGTTAATAGAAAATGACTGTACCGACACCATTCGGGTAATGGAATTGGTACAACCTGCAGAAGTCAGGATCGTAAGCCGCACATTATAATTGCCGGCATTGCTGTACGTGTGACTGGGATTGGCGACACTGTCAGTGACCCCATCTCCAAAATTCCACGACCATCTGGTAATAGTTGAGTTGGTATTCAGCATTGAGCTGTCTGTAAAAACAAAAAGGTTACCTGCCACACACTGGGTAGTATTGTTTACGGCGAAACCTGCAACAGGTTGTTCTATTGTTACAGTAGCTGTGCCACTGGTTGGGCCGGAGGTAAAGGGGTCAGTTATAGAGACCACGGCATATGTACCTGGTGCTGCATTGGCAATACTGTATTGTAGTGTATTGATACCCGTTACCGGTGTTTGTGCCACACCATTGACACTATATACCAGGGTAAAAGGGAAAGTACCAAGTGTAAAATTAAACACTACTGTTGGCCGGGTTGCTCCCGGACAAACGATTCCTCCTCCTGATACGGTAGCTGTAGGTGGTATTGTTGTTTGATCTTCAATGGCCCCCATATCAATCCTGCCATCTACTACCCGTATATTACCAGCAAAATCTTTTGCGGTGTAAGTGATATCTGGCTTACCGGCATTAATGGCTGGCGAATTGGTAGACAAAGCCCATCCGGCTGTTACTCCATCAAACAGGTGACCACTACCTGCAGCAGGATTGGTGAATAAAGGATCAAAGTCCTCATTATCCTCATACAGGCCGGTGTAAAAATTACCGTTGACGTCAATTCCGGGCAAGCCTCCCATGATATCGCTGTAACGTATGATCGGATCAGACACATCGTCACTTAAAAATATTTGCTGACCGGCCACCGTAGCTGTATTACCCCAAATGATGCTGTTTAATAATTCCAAAGAAGTAGCATTGATACAATATATTGCTCCACCCTTTTGTGCATTGTTGTTCGCTATTGTATTATTGCCCAGGGATTCAAAACCGCCGTAAACGAAAAGACCACCGCCGTTTATTCCAGTATTGTTAACGATAATATTGCCTTCCATTTGAACAAAGGTGGAACCTCCATTCACACACACTCCTCCCCCACCATGTAAATCATTGTCCGGGGGTGATGTCAGCGTATTATTGGCGATCAGGTTATGAAAAATCACCGATGTTCCCGGTCCGAATATAAATCCGCCGCCTGCTTTTGAAGCAGTGTTGTGAATAATACTGTTATTCGAGAAGCCGTTTGAAAAGCCTTCACAATAAGCACCGCCTCCAGATAAACTGGCAGTATTAAAAGAAATGGTATTATTCCTGTACTGTCCTCCGTCGGTTGAATAAATGCCGCCACCTGAAACAGCCTCATTATAGCTGATCACATTATTAGTTGCCAGCACCGCACCACTTTGCTGGCCTAATCCACCACCATACAGACAACTATTGTAACTAATGGTATTATTGCTCACCGTTGCGTTGGTGGTACCAAACAATAAAATACCCCCGCCATAACTGTCTGGATCTGAACCAGGGTCGCCAATCTGCGGTGGTGGCTGCCTGTTATCATTATACAAAATGTTGTTATTGGTGATCATCGGGCTGCCGCCATTTACAAATATGCCGCCACCAGATATGGCGTGATTGCGAAATATTTTATTACCACTGATGAGTGCATTTGATCCTTCGATATAGATAGCACCCCCACCGCGGCCATTTACTGCCCAACAATTGGAAACAGCACTATTTGTAATGCGGAGTTTTGAAAAGTTGCGAACATAGATCCCGCCGCCGTTCACACCAGAAATACCGTATTGAACATTGCAGAAACTAATAAAGGAGCTGTCATTATTGGAAGATGTATTCTCAAACCGGATACCCAGCCATCCTGCAGTAGTATCCACTGCTGTGAACCGGATACTGTCTGCCGCTGTACCTGCCGCAATGAGCCGGCCACTTACCAGCAACCGGTAACTGCCCTGGAAACTAACGGTTACGCCTGGCTGAATGGTAAGGGTTGTGCCATTGGCTATCATAATATTGCCCTGCACCAGGTAGGGCGATCCCGCCGCTGTCCAGGTTCCGCTTACGGTTCCATTGGGAATATTCGTTTGTGCAAATAGTTTTGCTGATATCAGCAAGAGGAAGAAAAAGGGTATAGCTCTTCTCATGTTGGTTAAATTTTACGGCGGTAGCCGCATTATATGGAGAATGAATGTACAACATAATCTTAATCGGCAATGACTTGGCACAATGACTGAATGCATTAAAAGAACTAGTTATCAGTGTGCGAAACCAGTCATGCCTTACGGGATACTGGTTGAAAATTGGAATCATATGCCAGCAGAATAAACTTTATATTGCTATCCTATAAAACCACTGCATGGAATATTTTGAAGGCTTCGTAAAAGCCGCCAACAGCATCATCTGGAGCAATGCACTTATTTTTTTACTGTTACTAACAGGTATTTACTTTTCTGTCCGCATGCGATTCTTCCAGGTGCGGCTTATAAAGGATATGTTTAAAACAATGCTGGAAGGTGATAAATCTGCTGCAGGCATTTCTTCCTTCCAGGCACTGGCTGTTTCTCTTTCGGGAAGAGTTGGTACGGGAAATATTGCGGGTGTGGCTACGGCTATTTTTATCGGTGGTCCCGGTGCTGTATTCTGGATGTGGGCTGTTGCTTTCCTGGGCTCAGGTTCTGCTTTTGTTGAATCTGCCCTGGCACAGATCTACAAAAGAAAAGAACAGGGACAATACAGGGGGGGGCCGGCTTTTTATATTGAAAAAGGTTTTAAAAATAAAAAAGCGGGTAAGATATATGCAACTGTGTTTGCAGTGAGCACCATCCTGGCCTGCGGACTCTTGCTTCCCGGTGTTCAATCTAACAGTATTGCAGCAGCGGTTAAAAGTGCATTTAATGTACAGCATATGTACACCGGCATTTTGCTGGCGGTATTGCTGGGGCTCATCATTTTTGGCGGTATACGCTCCATTGCAAAAGTAGCAGAGTTTGTTGTGCCCTTTATGGCGCTGGCTTATATCATCGTAGCCGTTGTGATCGTAGCGATGAACTATGATAAGGTACCCGGAGTATTATCACTCATTTTTTCAAGTGCCTTTGGTGCCAGGGAAACTTTTGCAGGTATCATCGGCGCCATGATCACCATTGGGGTAAAACGTGGGGTATACAGCAATGAAGCCGGGCAAGGTACCGGGCCACATCCTGCTGCAGCAGCCGAAGTAACACATCCTGCCAAGCAGGGCCTGGTGCAGGCATTCTCTGTATATATTGATACACTTTTTGTTTGCTCAGCCACGGCCTTCATGATACTCATAACGGGCATGTATAACGTAAAAGGCGCTGATGGCAGTTTGCTGGTCGACGGCGGCGTGTATCATGTGCAGGATGGCGTAAAGCAGGTGGAAGGCAGCGCCATCTACACACAGGCAGCCATTGACAAAGCGTTCAGCAGCGGTCAGCAATCTTTTCATGAAGGCTATGTAGGTATGGGCAGCTATTTTGTGGCAGTAGCACTTTTCTTTTTTGCATTTACCACCTTAATGGCCTATTACTATATTGCTGAAACCAATGTTACCTATATCACCCGCAATAAAGCCGGTTCTGTGCCGGTGTTCCTTTTAAAAATCGCTATTATGGCAGCTGTATTCTTTGGATGTATTCGTACCGCCACCATTGCCTGGGACCTGGGCGATATGGGTGTAGGCATCATGGCCTGGCTGAACGTAATTGCAATCATTATTTTACAAAAGCCTGCTTTGCTCAGTTTAAAAGATTATGAAAAACAAAAGAAGAAAGGGAAAGATCCGGTGTTTGACCCGGTGGTATTGGGCATAAAGAATGCAGATTTTTGGGAGCATGAATATGTAAAGAAATAAATAAAAAGGTTTGATGTTTTCTTTTAGTAAGTAAATCCATCTTCGTACAGCAATAAAATTCACTTACCTCTTTTTATAAAAATTGCAGCAGGCAGGTTGCCAAATACAAATGTTGTAACTGCACACAACCAAATTCGCTGGTTAATGTCAACGCCGTTATATTGCTGCATAAAGTAATAACCACCGCCAATTGATGGATCACAGGTTTCAATAAGTATTAGTTGTTCGCTGCCTTCAAAAGGCTCGCTTGCAATCACGAGGTTTATTTTTTGTTCACCTCCTGCTACCAGGTCAAGCATAATGTCTGCACCCTCTACCATTTGCAGGTCACCTATACTGCCGCCTTGCGCTACATACTCAGGCAGGTCAATAAACCAGCCAGCCGAAGTTTTGTAAAAGTGGAAATTCTGCATGTGATTGCAAGGTAGGATATCCTGTTTTATTGAAAGGCTGGAGCAATTCTGTCCGCAACTACATTTACAAATTTTATAAACTTTAGTTGGTCAAGTACTTCAACAAAAAAGCACCACGCTTCCGTGATGCCTTGTCTTCTACCAAAAATCAAAACTTGCTTATGAGAAAAAATTGCAGCTTTGGTTTATGGTTCAGGTCGCTGAAAGCGCCCCGACCCTAAAAATGCCATCTTACAAAAGCCTCCATCGCCGCATATTCTGCCAGCCCCAGTTTATTGTACAATTCTGCTGTTGCCCGGTTGCGGTCCTCCGCCCGCTGCCAAAACTCACGGCTATCAGTACCCTGGAATACCACGCCGTCTTTCTGGCTTTGGTGTTTGAAAATGCCATTGCGTTTTTGCAGCACCTGTCCGGGACTCATTGGCACCGCCATTTCTATCAGGTCGATATCCCATTCTGCCCAGGCTCCCTTATATAGCCATAGCCAGCAATCCTCCATAAACGGCTGTTGCTTTAATCTTCTAACGGCTTCGAATATGCCATCTAAACAAACCCTGTGTGTACCGTGCGGATCGGCCAGGTCGCCAGCAGCATATATCTGGTGTGGTTGTATTTGTTCGATCAAGGTGGCAATGATCTGAAAATCATCCTCACCAATGGGGCTTTTTTCTACCAGGCCGGTTTCATAAAATGGCAGGTTTAAAAAGTGTACCCGTTCCTGTGGCACTCCTACATAGCGGCAGGTATTTTTTGCTTCGCCCCTCCTGATGATCCCTTTTACCTGCCTCAACGCTGCTGTATCCTTTTCACCATTCTTTTTTATTTTTAAAAAAGCGAGTGCCTCATCGTAGATCTTTTCTGCATTGGGGCTTTGTATGCCAAACTGTTGATTATAATCTTTTACAAACTCTATAAAACGCAACGCTTCATCATCCGCCACTGCAATGTTTCCACTGGTTTGATAAGCCACATGCACTTCATGCCCCTGGTCAACCAGTCTTTGAAAAGTGCCGCCCATACTAATGATATCATCATCGGGGTGCGGACTAAAAATGAGTACTTTCTTTTTTGCCGGCGTTGCCCGCTCTGGCCTGTAGGTATCATCTGCATTGGGCTTACCTCCCGGCCAGCCTGTGATGGTACGCTGCAGTTGATTGAATACTTCGATGTTGATTTCATAGGCTTGCCCATACAAAGCCAGCAGGTCACTCAACCCATTTTGATTGTAATCGTTATTGGTAAGTTTCAAAATGGGTTTATTCAATGCCAGTGCTAAATGTGTCACCGCTTTTTTGATCATGCCATTGTTCCAGGACACATCATCCGTAAGCCACGGCGTTTTAAACCTTGTGAGTTCTGCGGCGCAACTTTCATCTAAAACAAATTCAACATTGTGATGGCCTTGCAAATAACTGGCGGGTACAAATTCCGTAACGGGTCCTTCCACTGCCTGCTTTACGATGCCTGCTTTTCTTTCGCCCCAGGCTAATAATACAATTCGTTTTGCTTTTAATATAGTGCCCACCCCCATGGTAATGGCTTTGCGTGGCACATTGGCCAGCTGGCCAAAATCGTAGGCTGCATCAAATCTTGTCAAATGATCCAGCGTGATCAACCTTGTGGCAGCATTTACATGACTGCCGGGTTCATTAAAACCAATATGCCCGTTACGGCCAATACCCAGCAATTGAAAATCAATTCCACCGCATTCTTCTATCTTTCGCTCATATTCTTCACAATGGCTTTTTATTTTTTCCTGTGCCACCGCACCACTGGGAATAAAACAATTGTTTGCGTCGATATCTACATGGTTAAAAAAATTATCTGTCATGAACTTTTTATAACTCTGTATGGCATCGGGCTGCAGGGGATAATATTCATCCAGGTTGAAGGTGATAACATTCTGGAAACTTAATCCTTTCTTATACAAGGCTATCAGTGCCGTATACACTTTTTTGGGTGTGGTACCGGTAGCCAGGCCGAGTACAGTCGTTTGCCCGTTGCGGTTGCGTTGTTTTATCAGTGCAGCTATTTCATCCGCTACAGCATTGCAGGCTTCGTCTTCTGTTGAAAAAACATTGGTGGGTATTTTTTCAAAGGAGAGGGTTTTGTGGGGGGATAATGTTTCTGTTAACATAAGCGGCCTCTCCCTCCAACTCCCTCTCCCAAAGAGAGGGAGCGGAACTTTATACCTTTAATGAATATTTGTTCTTCCATATTTTTCATTTGTGCCTTTACAATCAAATTTGCCACCCCGGCTATTTAAAAAACTGCCTGTAATTGCCAGAGTCTGAAGCCCGTCCTTGGGAGGAGTTTGGGGAGGCCGTTTTAATATTCCTCTGACTTTCCAAACACCGCCCTCCTCGTCTTCCATTTCCCTCTTGTAAAATCAGGTATCTGCTGCAATGAACCGCCTTCTGTGATGGATCGTTCGCTCAATGGAGTAATGGCATACCAGGTGGCCAGGTCATACACATCCAATGGAAATTCCACACCCCGTTTGATACATTCTATAAACGCATTGTCAACAAAAAAATCCATACCACCATGACCAGAGTTGGCAGCATCTTTTTCATACCGCTTCCACAAAGGATGATCGTTGCTTTGTAAGAATACTTCCGGGTTATCCCAGTGATGCTTTTCGCTAACCGTATCTATATGCACCATGCCGGTTTTAAATTCCCCTTCACTAAACTCCTGCCAGATACCATCGGTGCCCTGTACACGAAAACCCAGATTATATGGACGTGGTGAGGATGTATCCAGTGTAAGGAGAATGGTTTCGCCGTTAGCCGTTTGTATTTGTGTGGTTACAATATCGCCTTGTTTGTAGTTGATCTTCGCATTGGGATGACTGGCACCACCCTTTGGATGATTTTTGATGTAGCGGTTTAAGCCTCTTGATTTGGTTGCTACAGATGATAGTGCTGTTAAACGATTGCCGCGGTTTACATCAATCATGGTACCAACAGGGCCTAAGCCATGGGTGGGATAGTTTTCACCATTCCGGTCAACATAGTGTTGTGTTCTCCATTTGGCTTCACTATATCCTTTGTCGCCAAATTCTGCACCACTGTTATAAGGTGAAACGCCATCATTGAACAATACACCCCGCAGGTCATGCTGGTAGCCACCTTGCAAATGCAATATCTCACCAAACAAACCTTTCTGCACCATGTTGTGTACGGCCATAATATCCCGGCGGTAACAAACATTTTCTAATGGCATAATGGGTATACCTGTTTTTTCCGAGGTGTTTACAAAATCCCAGCAATCCTGTAATTTGATGGCACCACATACTTCCATGCCTACGATCTTCCCTGCATTCATAGCATCAATGCCCTGCGGCGCATGCCATTCCCAGGGAGATGCAATGAATACCGCATCGATATCATCCCGCTTTAATAAGTTCTTATAGTCTTCGTTGCCGTTAGTATATTCAACAGGTGCTTTTTTATTGAACCGCTGCACCAGTTTTTGCGCCATCGCCATCATGGATTTATCGGGGTCGGCCATCGCAATGATCTCCACATCATTCCGTTTCAGCATTTCCTCCAGGTGCAATTGTCCTCTTAAGCCAACGGCAATGACCCCTACCCTCACTTTGTCTTTTTTAGCACTGCTCATGGCCTTGATCGATTGCGGCATGAGTGCAAGTCCTGCTCCCGCCAATGCAGTACTGTTGATGAAATTTCTCCGGTTGATGTGCGTCATATTGCAAGATTGAATTTGTGATGTAAACTTAAGGCTTGCATTTGGGAAATAGTTGTGCAAACGTTTGACAGGATGGGAATTTGTGCAAGCGGTTGCGTAATACTATTCACTTATTTTGATAAGAAGTTGCAGCTATAACTTAAAGCCGTTTATTTAATTAAGCACTCTGAATGTTTACAGTTTCACCTCCGCTGCCGGGGGGTCCCGAAAGCTATCGGGATAACCAGGACACCGCTACTTTTTCACCTATGAAAAAAATTAGCTTCACATTTTTTTCATTGCCGCCTGCGGCGTCACCGGAGAAAAAGAGGCGGCTTACCCGGTTACTGGTAGAAACTAAAACCGTTCATCAGGCAGTTAAAAATTATGCCTGCCTCTTTTATTTTAAATGCAATGGATGGTAAATCTGCTTCAACATGCTTAGTTATTTTATATCCTCCAGAGATTTATTTTAAGAAAAAACCGCTGCAAAAATGCAGCGGTCATGTCAATAAAAGAACCAATGAAAAACTATTGTACAATCAGTTTTGAAATTTTTGTTTCTGCTGCTGTTGCTACTTTTAGCAGGTAGGTTCCTGCAACGATACCTTTTTGCTTTAAGGAAGTAATGCTGATGGCGTGTTTACCCGCAGCATATTCCTGCTGCCTGTTATATAATAACCTGCCGGAAATATCCATCATCGTAATATTCACCAGGCCTGCATTCTTTAACCCCAACTGCAGGGTAATATTATTTGTTGCCGGATTGGGATACACGGTGATAGGTACAGCATTGTTTTCCTGTATCGCTCTTACCGGCGCCGGCCTCCCGGAAGTACCGCAACCGGAAGCGCTGTATTCCTGTCCCTCACATTCCGATTCCTGGTCGTAGCCGCTTCGAAGCGCATACTGGTGAAAGTTAGTGTAAATAGAATCTGTGGGCGACACGATGGAACCATCATTATTTTTATCCTGTACAAAAATAGCCTGGCAGGCATCCTCACTTATCACATAGTACTCATTCCACTTTAGTGTATCGGCAGTTTGGGTAAGGTATAAACCCAATACAATATTTGACATTGATTCGATCGTATTCTGTTTGAACATACTGTTCCGCAGGCGGTAAATGTTTACTTCCGTATAGCGCTGGGATGCATCGGTGATGCCATATTGGTTATTTGCCCTTGCCCGCAGGTCTGTGTCAATAATATAATTATCTTTTATGGTATTGTTCTTTACGGTGCAATATTCTACCCAGGAGGTTGAATTGGTGCTGCCATAATACAGACCGGCACTCAGGTTCTCTCTCATGATATTGCTGTTTACAGTATGGTAGCCGCTCACACTGTTGTATTGCTCATTGCCTACAGAAATACCGGTGCCATTCCAGTAAGATTCGTTGTCTTCCACCAGTACATTTCTTGATCCATCCAGGTAAATACCCGCCGATACTGCTATGGGAGAGATATTCCTGTATACTGTATTACCAAGGATAAAACCATTTTTTGCATAATTATATGGTGCTGTCACCGTAAAGCCTGGGTCATCCACCACCCATTGATAATTACCCGCCGCCACTATGCCAATATTAGCGTTGTCAAAAACCAGGTTGTTGATGATGGCAAAAGAATCCACATTCCCATTCACCGTTACAGCCTCTGCATACCCGGTGATATTATTGTATACTTCATTATCTTCTATCACTACATTTCTTATGGACACATCTGTAGTACCCAACACAACCAAGGGATTCAGGTTATCACTGGCAGTGGGTGTTTTTTGCAGGGCGGCATTTCTTGTCCAGGCCATATCGTAGATCTTATTATTCTTAATAACAATGTACTTTGACTGCCCGCTCACAATTACTCCAAATCTTGTATCCTTTGTTCCCACCGAAGGTGACGCATATTGCAATAATGAGTCATTTGTCATCTTCGTCAGCTTCAATCCTTCAATACGCACCAGCTTTGCATCAGCGATAGCAATAAGTGCAGAAAATTTGGTGTTGATATTGCTTCCGTCGAGGATAGGATTTTCACCGGGATAATTCCGGATGGTATACCACTGGTTGTTGGTGCCACGGTTGCTGCCAATAAAAATTCCGTTGGTGGATGGTTTGTGAGTACCCGCACGGAGATAAATATTTACCGGCGCTTCGATCAATACTGATGGTGAATAAGTGTAATTGATACCGGCCAGTTCATTTGCCCTGGCCAATGTCCGCCACGGGTTATTTACAGACCCGCTTCCTGTGGTATCGTTACCCGTTAGTGCTACATAATAATCTGATGCCACAGCGGTAACGCCCGATGTGATCAGTGCAGTTTTGGTAACGCTGCTGTTGCCTCCTGCATCCTTGATAAATTCACCCCAACCCGGGGCAGCATTCCGTAAGGTATCATTGCTGAAGCTTACAGAACTGTTGCCATACAGGTAAACAGCATGAATAAAGTTGCTGCTGTTATTCACTGTAGGATAACCATACTCCGCACTGGTGCTGGTCCAGTATAAAGAATCAAAAGCACAGTTATTCACCTGTACATTTTGTGAAGACTGAATATTCAATGCATAACCGCTGGTGTTTTTTAAATTGCGGAACACCAGGTTTTGCAGTTTCACATAGCTGGCACCGCTTATAACCAGCATGTTGGGATAATAAGGATTGGTGGTGAGATTTTTGCCGTCGATGATCACTTTTCCCTCGTCGCCTGCATACGTGCGAAGCGTTAAATACTTACCGCCGCCACCACCATTGGCACTGCCGATATACAACTGCGTCAGAAAGTCGTTTGGATCAATGCTGTACGTACCAGCTTTAATATACACCACTTCATCTTTAGTAGTATCCCTTGTGCGGTTAACGGCATACCAGATACGGTTCCATGGACTACCCAGTGTACCATTGCCGTTTGTGCTGAGTGAACCATCTACATAAAAACTGTTGGTTTGTGCTTTTGCAGATATGAGCAACAGCAAAAGAAAAATACCCAGGAAAGTAACTTGCTTTTTCATTACAATGAGATTTAGTTTGGTTTTTAAAAAATAACAATGCCAGGCAGGTTCTAAAGGCGGGTAATGATCAAAAACATTTCTTGTGTTTTTCTTCCGGCAAAAACACCCTGTAATAACAAGAGGTAAGAGAGCGATTTGCAATTGCAGATCAAACATAGAGAATCATACCATTGCTTTTTTGTGCAAACGCTTGCCGGCTGGGCATTTTACGCAAACGCTTGTATAAAACTCATTTCATGCAAACGTTTGTCATTGACAAAATGGATTTTAATACAGTAATCATCTGTACTTTCCTCTTTCAACAATTAAAACAGTATGCAAAACACATCCAATAACAGGAACGCCATCGTGATCATCGGTATATTATTTTTTGTTTTTGGATTTGTTACCTGGCTAAATGGAACGCTTATCCCGTTTTTAAAACTGGCCTGCCAGCTGGAGAATGATGTGCAGGCTTTCTTTGTAACCTTTGCCTTTTACATGGCGTATTTTTTTCTTGCTGTTCCTTCATCAGCTATTTTGAAAAAGACTGGTTTCAAAAACGGGATGGCGTTGGGTTTACTGGTAATGGCCATTGGTTCTGTTATATTTGTTCCTGCTGCCAACGCAAGAAGTTTTGGATTGTTTCTTACCGGTTTATTTGTACAGGGCATGGGACTGGCGATATTGCAAACCGCTTCCAATCCATATATCAGTATTGTTGGACCCATTGAGAGTGCGGCAAAACGTATCAGCATCATGGGCATCTGCAATAAAATTGCTGGCATGCTCAGTCCGCTCATCCTGGGTGCATTGGTTTTAAAAAATGCCACCGCCATTGAAGAACAGGTAGGCAAAGCAACAGATGCAGTGCTAAAAAATCAATTACTCGATGAACTGGCGTCAAGGGTTATCACACCCTATATCATTATGGCCGTTGTGCTGGTATTGCTGGCCTTTATGATAAAAAGATCATCGCTTCCTGAAATTGACATTGATAAAGAAGATACTTCCGTAGATAGTACGGTGGCTTCCAAAAGCAGCGTATTCCAGTTTCCTCATTTATTATTGGGTGTTTTGTGTTTATTCTTATATGTTGGTGTGGAAGTACTGGCGGGTGACGCCATTGGTGCTTATGGAAGAGAACTTGGTATGCCACTGGATGAAACAAAATATTTTACCACCTTTACATTGGTATCGATGCTGCTGGGGTATGTGATTGGAATTTTCACCATACCAAAACTGATCTCACAACAAAGAGCGCTGGCTATTTCAGCCATTTCCGGCATTGTATTCAGCATTTGTGTTTTTGTAACAAGCGGTTATACAGCCATTACTTTTATTGCGTTGCTGGGATTATCCAATGCCCTGATGTGGCCTGCTATTTT
>JAKQJG010000389.1 GCA_029561305.1 Bacteroidota bacterium
AGCATATATAATAAAGTGCATGATGGCCACCAGCGGATTTTTAAACATTTTCTTTTGTCCAAAAGCAAGCAGCAGCAGGTTGCGCCAGCGGAGGGCGGGATTGTCAGAAAAATCTTCCTCCCTGCCCAACAAAATATTACGTCGTATCTCTATTGCCTTTTTGGCAAACAGCCATCCGGAAGCAGCAAGCAGCAGTATAAAAACAGCATTCAGCATTATTGAATATTTAATATGGTAGATCTAATATTACAGGAATCTAAGATAATCATTTCTTTCCCTGTATCTGTTCTTTACAGGATTGTTAATTACTTTTACCCGGCACGGCAATATTACATCTTCAATCTAAAATATTACCTCCTTTATGGCAACAAACAAAAAATACATCCTTACTAAAGAGATAGCTGATAAAAAGCTTCGCCGTATGGCGCTCGAAATTTGCGAACGTAACCAGGGTGAAAATGAATTATTGCTGATTGGCATAAAGGGCAGCGGGATGGTAGTTGCTGAAAAGATTAGTCAATATATTAAAGACATTTTTACCGGTAACATATCTGTACACTGCCTGCAGATAGATAAAAGGGAGCCCGGGGCGGTGGATGTGCAGCCTTATGCCGACTGCAGTAATAAAGTGGTGGTGCTGATTGATGATGTAGCCAACAGTGGCAGAACCATGTTGTATGCTTTAAAGCCCCTGCTGGATGCTTACCCTAAAAAAATACAAACCCTTGCCCTCGTAGAACGTACCCACAAATCTTTCCCTGTGGATATAGACTATACCGGACTTTCGGTGTCTACCGGTCTGCATGAACATATTTATGTGGAAGTGGAAAAGGAAGAAGTAGCGGGGGCATGGATGGAAGAAAGGTAAGCACATTTGCAACTTTCAGGCAACGTTTTGCCAGGCAACCCCGTCTTTAGGCCTGTATTTTATTCACTAAATTTAATTTTTTTACACCAGCGGCAGCAATAAATGCTTATAATCACTAAATTGCGAGACCAAAACTATTCAAATGATGAAAAAACTTTACGCACTATTATCTCTGGTTACGTTTTTGGCAACTATAAATGTAGATGCCCAAACACTGTATACCAACACTGTTCAGACTGGTTCACGTTTTAATCCCGGACTGGGCGCTCTTGGTACTCCCATCATTATTTTTGATGATGTAAATATTCCTGCAGCCACGGTGGCTGATGCTGATTCTATTGGGTTTACCATGATAAAGGTAGGTATCAGGCGTTTGGCTAATGCCCCTGCTGTAACGGTAAATATATATTTAACCGGGGCTGATCCCATTTATCCAACACTTACTTTTTTAGATAGTTTTCCCGAGGTACCTCCTACTTTGTTAGGAAGTGTTTCATTGCCTGCAAACGGCCCGGCTGCTGTAACGCAGATTATATCTGTTGGAGATTCTACTAATATTATCAAAGCGGTTGCAAGAGATACAGGAAACCTGGTATCAGACTTTCAAACTGTTTTTGTTGGTGTTAGTTTTTCTACCACTGATGCAAATGCTTCCAATGGTTGGAGGCTTACAAGTGGTCCTGGTCCTAATTTTGACATTACCTGGGGATACGATGTAGATGATTTTGCTGCGCCACGTACAGCTTTCTCCCTTACAGGAGCGGTTTCTACTTATTACATAGAAGCGTTTGGCCGTCCAATGTTTGCTCCTTTAGCATTCGATGCAAGGGCCGTTTCAATCACCGATCCTGAAAACCTCACGTGCTTTACAGGTCCGCAAACTATTACCGTAGACGTACAGAATTTGGGTCAGAGCCCCATTGCTCCAGGTGCAGCTAACGTTACACTTAGAGTTGGTGGTGCCAATACCTATACCGGCACTTTATCAAATGCCAATGCGATCCCGGTAAACGGTACTACTACTATCACATTCTCGAATGTGATCCTGAATAACGCTGGTGAAAATATTGATACTGCCATCGTAAGCTTCGCAGGTGATTTGCGTAGCAGCAATGACACTTTATTTGGAGGAAGCTTCACTGTACCTACCATCAATAATTTCCCTGTTTTGGATGATATAGAAGGTACTGAATTAACTATCACTCCATTTATCGCGATTCTTGCAGGCAGCAGGCAGTTATGGAGCTTACACTTCGCTGACACAGCATTCATCAATCCCGATATGGCAGACTCATTAGCTCCTTACAGCGGGCAGAGTTTCCTTTATTTTGATGCATATTCCGGAGCTAACTCCATAGGTGTTGAAGGAAGACTGTTTAGCAACTGTATTGGTTTGGGCACCCCGGCGCCAGGAGGCTCTTGCAACAGCAGTCTGTCATTCTTTATGAGTCATGATACTACTTTCTTAGATCCGAATTTTGATGATAGTTTGTATGTAAGTGTTTCTGCCGACCAGGGAAATACATGGAACAGGATCGCAGGTTTCAGAAGGCTTAGTCCTGATTATGCAGTACCAGGTTGGGGCCAGGAATTTGTGGACCTTACCCCTTATAACGGCAGCAATATCCAGATTGGATTTGAAGGTGTTAGCCAATGGGGTAATATCATTGGTGTAGACAATATCGAGATATTCTCTGACTGTGTGGTGCCAGTAACTTTGAGCAAGTTCAATATTCAAAAACAAAGCAAAGCCAACAGGTTAAACTGGACTACAACACAAGAGATCAACGCTATGAAGTTTGTGATACAGCAGAGCAGGAACGGGCGTGATTTTGTAACATTGGGTGAAGTAGCTGCAACTGGTAACAGCAGCATCGAAAGAACGTACAGCTATACGCACAACATGCCTTTAAGCGGTTATAACTACTACCGTATTAAAATGGTTGACAGGGACAATAAGTCTAAGTACAGCCAGGTACGCAGTGTTCAGAATCTTGGCTTAAACCAAATACAGGTAACACCAAATCCTGTTGCTGGCAGCATGAAAGTAAGCATCAATGCAGAGAAATCTGAATTGGCTACCATCATGATCACTGATATGAGCGGAAAAGCAATGTTCAGCAAAAACTTCCCTGTTACTGCCGGAGATAATGATATTCCGGTTAATACTGCAGGTCTTACCGCAGGTAGCTACATCGTAAGGGTTCAATTGAACGGCGATGTACAGGTAAGCAAATTCATTAAGTTATAATTTCTATCAATACCAGTTTGAAAGCCTCCCGATTGATCGGGGGGCTTTTTTTATGCTTTTTATGAATGTGATGACAGACAGGCTTTTGCCAGGGTTTATTAAATACCGGCTGACATGTTGGGAAATTGTTTTTATAAAAGCGATAAAACAGCAGTATCGCTTTGTCGTGTTGATTATTGTAATTCACAGTGACAGGCCGGAGTAGGGCAACATTTTATTCAAGGGTCAAAATTCTTTCTGCCTGATTATTCCATAGTATTATTCTCTGCTCAAAACTGGTTGTAATAATCCTGTTGCCTTTTTTATTCCAGGATACACCCCATAAATAATCATTTGATTTACCTTCTGAAACCAGATTTCCCTGAGTGTCCCAAATTCTCAAAGCGTCACTTGCTGTTGCCAGCCTGTTACCTTTTGAATTCCATGTCAGATTTCTGTATTCAGCTTTGCTGATATCAATGGATTTTAAAAGTACACCTTGCTCATTCCAATATTGCAGCAGGGATTTATCTTTTTCATCTCCATAATCACCAGTAACAAAAAAATCACCTGATTTATGCCATGCAACACTCAATAGCATTACCTCTTCGGGTCTGTGTTTTATTGATTGCAGTAAGTTGCCTTCAATGTCATAAAAACGTATTTTGTCTGTTACTGTTATAAGGGTATTTTTTTTTGGATGCCAATCTATTGCTGTAATGCTTTTGGTTGAATGGGTTTGGTTGGTAAATTTTTTTATCAATTCACCTTGTATGTTATAAATCAATACCTGTCCATCATTGTCTGCAACAGCTAAGTAGTCGCCAGAGTAATTCCAGTCAATTCCTCTTGCCCCATCTTTTGAAATACCGGCTAATTCAATTTTTTCGTTACTGTCCAGGTTAATAATACTTGATTTATCCTCTGAATTTTGTGTTGCTAAAGCAATAATATTTTTTGCAGGGTGCCATTTGGCTCGTGTTATCGTGTTTTTAAAAGGATACGATTTATATGCTTTTAAATTACTTTCAGTATAAATTTTCAAACTGTCCACATTGCCGCCAATGGCAATATACTTTCCATCGGAACTCCAGTCGGTTGTCCAGAGAATTTCCTTTGGGGCAGTATTTTGAGCAAATGTTTGATGGCAGAAAATGACTGTGAGCAAATTCAGGGCTGTCAATAGTTGATTCCTTTTTGTCATATAGTGGGTTTGTATTTTGTTAAGCCACTAACATATTGATTGGTTTAATTCATGTTTCAAAAACATGTGTTGCCTGGAACCAATCAATCCACCCACACCAAACAAACCGGGTTAGGAACCAGGATCGTTTTACCCGTATCCGTGAGTAAACCTGTTGTATGATTGACAGAAAAAACAGCAATATTATCACTGTCCTGGTTGGCTACCAATAAAAAATCACCACCCGGATCAAAACTGAAATTCCGTGGCTTTATGCCCATAGTTGATTGAAAGCCAGCCACAGAAAGAATGCCGGTTGCCTCATCTATTTTATAGATAACCAGGTTATTCAATTCTCCCCGGTTGCTGGCGTATAAAAATTTTCCATCCGGAGAAACATGAATATCAGCACCGCTCAATGAGCCTTTGTAGTCTTCGGGCACAGCGGAAATTGTTTGCAACAATTTTAATTTGCCGCTTGCATTGTCAAAACTAAAAGCACCAACCGTTCCAGATAGTTCTTCTGTTAAGTAAACATATTTGTTGGATGGATGAATAGCGATATGTCTTGGCCCGGAGCCTGCCGTTACGCTGATTGAAGCACTGTTGTTCGCCGTTGCCTGGCCGGTAGCAGCATCAAAATCATATATCATCAACTTATCTATGCCCAGGTCAGCCACCAATAAATGCCTGTTATCTTCAGTCAGTAAAGTTTGATGCACATGTGCCTTCTCCTGTCGTTGTTTATTGATGCCTTTTCCTTCGTGTTGTATCACTTTTTTATCTGTGCGTAAACTGCCATCCCCTGCAAGGGGTGTTATTGAGAAAGAGCCACCACTGTAATTGGCAGCGATCACCCATTTGCCGTTTTTATCAGTGGTAATATAACAGGGATGGTTACCTCCACTGGGTTGCTGGTTAATGAATATCAATTGCTTTTTCTTTTTACCAAATTTAAAAGCACTAACCATACCGCCGTTATTCAATGAATCCGCATCTTCATTTACCGCATACAAATATTTCTTATCCGGGGATACTGCCAGGTAGGAAGGATTGGAACTTTTTATGGAGCTAAGCATCTTACTGTCGCCAGTAGCCGTATTGAAGTCATATATATAAATGCCTTCACTTTTACCACTGGTGTACGTGCCGATGATGAGTTTTGATTTTTGTGCTGTTGCAAAAAGAGAAAGAAATACTGCCGGGGCAAACAAAAATTTTTTCATAAGTAGAGTCTCGTTCTTAGATAAAATAGAATTTTTAAAATATTTCTGTCTCACATAACTTTTTAAACCATGCAACGTTTTCAACGACTTAAACGTTTTTAACCTTCCTCTTAAACTTCTTCCTGATCACTTCCTGCACCGGCACATTCTCCAGCTTGCTCTCCAGCCACGAAACAATATCAAGGTAAACAAAAGCCCTTGTTTCAAACCGGTTATGTTCCACTTTTTTCAGTTTCACCAGCAGCTTTTCAAGCTCCGGTTTTATATTTCTTACCGATACGGCAAAAGAGCGCCGGATAAATTTAAATATCTCTTCTTCCACCACACTCAGATGCTGCAGCTTACTCATAAAACGATAAACAGATTTTATCAGGTGATCCAGGATTTCATCGTTGCCCAATTCATAATGTGCTATCAGATGCAGCAGGCGGCTATAGCATTGCAGGTCTGTTCTCAGGTCTACCTTCCAGTTGATGATCTTATTGAGGTAATCAATGGCTTTTTCATAATTGCCGCTGCCAAAATACAGGCAAGCGATCTTATAATAGAATACCAGGATCCTGTGCCTGTCTAAATAAATCTCGTATTCCTTTATCTGCGCTTCAATGGCAGGAACAGATACCAGTCCTTCGGTAAAACTTCCTTCCAAAAAGTGTTTATTGAAAAAAGAAATGGTTTGGTACACAAAACACTGCACCCTGTTGTTGGCGCTTTTCATTACTATATCACTGCTGCAGAATGTATCAAATATGCTGAGCGTTTCTTTTAGCTTTTGGTGATTGGCCAAATTGAAATGCGCTCCCATCAAATTGTGCATCCCTTTTATATAATGTGCTGTTTCAATCGCCAGCATCTGCGGCTGATCGCTGAAAAGATCCACCCATTTCTGCGTGTAACGGTAATACATTAAAAAATCCTGGCGGATAAAAGCATTCCAGCAATAACTCTGGTATAAAAATAATTTCTCATAAAAACCTTTGCATGCTGCAGGGTTGATATCAAATTTTTTATTAAAAAAATCTTTTATCTCCAGCTCTTCTTCTTTATTCCGGCAATGGCCGTTGTTAATGTACCAGCTATACAATTGAAGAGAAAGGTTAGAGAGTTTGGAAACCAGGTCAAGTTTGCTATTCACTTCATCGGCTTCCTGGCCCAATTTATCTGCCCGGTCCTTAATGCTTCGGGTAATGTAAAGGGCCTCAATATTCTTTTCAAAAAAAAGCACCTGCTGCATATGCGTCAGCTGGTTATTTTTCCTGGCCAGTTCTTTCACCTTATCCAGCACTTTCAGGCTTTGGTGATACAGGCCTTTATCATACAACAGGCGGGCATAATCCATTTGTTCATGCAGCAGTACATCAATATTGGTTACATCGATCAACCTTAAACTGCTCAGGATCTGTTTGTACAAATGCGCTTTCAGGTTGCTCAACTGCTGTTTTTTAATGGCCTTGTTTTTCTTTAATAAGAGGGCCTCGTCATAGGTATCCATTTTATCCAGCGCATCAAAAAGCAAAATGGTCTTCAGTTCTTCCGAAGATGAATTCCTGGTGGCATACAACTTGAAATTGCGTTTTTCGCTCTTTTCCAGCGTTTTTATCAGTTGAAACAAGCTATCGGTACTGCGGTTGGGCATCGTAATTTCTTTTCGTCAAAATCCTTGTCTGTATTGCGTTTTAGCTATTTTACGGGTGTTTATATGGCGTAATAACAACCATAATATGATCCCCTTTTGCCTGATTGTAAGTGTAAATTCGTAAGCCTGTTAATTGTTTGGCAGACTTACGATTGCCTTTAGACAAAAATAGTTAACAGCAGGTACAAAAAATACATTTCTATGTCAGGAAACAAAGTACATATTTTCGACACAACACTCCGGGATGGAGAACAGGTGCCAGGTTGCAAACTCAATACAAAAGAAAAGGTTGAACTGGCATTGAAGCTCGAGGAACTGGGTGTGGATATCATTGAAGCGGGCTTCCCCATTTCAAGCCCGGGTGATTTTGAATCTGTATCGCAGATAGCAGCGGTGATCACAAAAGCCACTGTATGCGGACTTACAAGAGCTGTTGAAAAAGATATCGAAGTAGCGGCAGAGGCATTAAAAGGTGCCGTTCGTCCACGAATTCATACAGGTATTGGGTCATCCGACAATCATATCAAATACAAGTTCAACTCCACCAGGGAGGAGATTTTAGAAAGGGCAGTAAAAGCAGTAAAGCTGGCAAGGAATTTTGTTCCGGATGTGGAGTTTTATGCAGAAGATGCAGGCCGTGCCGATCTTGAATTTTTAGCCCGGCTAACCGAAGCCGTTATTAAAGCCGGTGCAACGGTGATCAACGTGCCGGATACTACAGGTTTTTGCCTTCCCCATCAATATGCCGAAAAGATGGCTTATTTAGTCAATAATGTAAGCAATATGGACAAAGCCATTCTTTCCTGCCATTGTCACAACGATTTAGGACTGGCTACGGCTAACTCAATCGCAGGAGCCATTGCAGGAGCAAGACAAATTGAATGTACCATCAATGGTATTGGCGAAAGAGCAGGTAACACTTCCCTTGAAGAAGTGGTAATGACAATCAAAAAACATCCTGAACTGAACTTATATACTGGCATCGATGCAACGCAATTGTTGCCGATGAGCCGCCTTGTTTCAGAAACCATGCGAATGGTGGTGCAACCCAACAAAGCCGTGGTGGGCGACAATGCATTTTCTCATTCATCCGGTATTCACCAGGATGGGTTTTTGAAAGAAGCCACCACGTATGAGATCATTGCCCCGGAAGAAGTAGGTGCTGATACGTCTAAAATTGTACTAACGGCCAGGAGTGGCCGAAGTGCGTTGGCATACCGTTTCAAAAATCTTGGTTATGAATTTAACCGTGATGATGTGGATACATTGTATGGTGCGTTTTTAAAAGTCGCTGATAGTAAAAAGGAAGTGCAGGATGCAGATCTGAAAGCCTTGGCTGAAGAACATTTGCATGAACATGCGTAACAGGGTCGGGGCGCTTTCAGCGACCTGGACCATGTGTGAAGTTTTTTTGAGCCTGACCTGACAAACTTTATTCAGCTACATTGGCAACAGTTGTTTGTTTCTATTGCTTTTTTGTAAAATGGGATAGTAATCACTCTTGTACAGTTTATCATTATTGATCGGTTTAGAAATTGATTTTATGTCAAAAACACTCTTCGAAAAAATCTGGGCAAAACACATCGTCAAAACAATTGAAGATGGCCCTTCTGTTTTATATATCGATACACATTTCATTCATGAAGTAACAAGCCCGCAGGCTTTTAATGGATTGAACAAAAGGGGAATTAAAGTATTCAGGCCAAAACAAACGGTTGCTACAGCAGACCATAACGTACCCACACTCAACCAGCACCTGCCCATTAAAGAAGAACTCAGCCGCATGCAGGTAGAGGCTTTGATAAAAAATTGTGCAGAGCATGCTGTTGATTTATACGGACTTGGTCATCCTTTCCAGGGCATTGTGCATGTGATTGGCCCGGAGTTGGGCATTACACAACCTGGAATGACCATCGTATGCGGGGATAGTCATACGTCTACACATGGGGCATTTGGAGCCATTGCTTTTGGTATTGGAACCAGTGAAGTGGAAATGGTGCTGGCAACACAATGCTTGTTGCAGACAAAACCAAAGTTGATGCGGATCAATGTAGAGGGCGCATTAAACAAAGGCGTCGTGTCAAAAGATATTGTTTTATACATCTTATCAAAAATATCCGCCAGCGGCGCCACAGGTTATGCTGTGGAGTTTGCGGGCAGTGCCATACGCTCGTTAAGCATGGAAGCAAGAATGACCATTTGTAATATGAGTATTGAAATGGGAGGCCGTTGTGGGTTGATCGCTCCGGATGAAACTACTTTCAACTATATACAAGGCCGTGAGTTTGCCCCGCCTGCCGGGGACGAGTGGAACAAAAAAATGGCAGCATGGAAACAGTTGCACACAGACAGCGACGCCATATTTGATAAGGAATATCATTTTGACGCTGCCGATATTCAACCAATGATAACCTATGGAACCAACCCCGGAATGGGCATTGGTATCACAGAAAATATTCCTACTACAGAAACGATCAATGACACTGACAGGTCGGGACTGAGCAAATCGTTAGCATACATGGGGCTTCACCAGGGAGAAGCGATCAAAGGGAAAAAAGTAGATTATGTTTTTATCGGGAGCTGCACCAATTCAAGAATTGAGGATTTAAGGATGGTGGCATCATTTGTACAAGGAAAACAAAAGGCCAGTGATGTGGAAGTATGGATCGTTCCCGGTAGCAAACAGGTAGAAAAACAAGCCAAAGAAGAAGGCATTGATAAAATATTTGAAGCAGCCGGATTTATGCTTCGTCAGCCCGGATGCAGTGCCTGTTTGGGTATGAATGAAGATAAAATTCCTGCTGGCAAGTATTGCATCTCAACTTCCAATAGGAATTTTGAAGGAAGACAGGGTGCAGGGGCAAGAACATTATTGGCAAGCCCGCTGACTGCTGCTGCGGCTGCAATTACTGGTGTAGTAACTGATGTAAGAGAATTATTAAACTAAAATTGACAATGGGAAAGGCGAAAGTTGATATCATACATTCAAGATTTGTTCCGCTCAACATGGAGAATGTTGATACGGATCAGATCATCCCGGCAAGGTTTTTAAAAGCCACGACAAGGGATGGTTTTGGGAAAAATTTGTTTCGTGACTGGCGGTATGAAAATGATGATGAAACAAAGCCTAAAGCTGACTTTGTTTTAAACAACAACAATTTCACCGGTAGCATTTTGGTGGCTGCAAAAAATTTTGGTTGCGGCTCTTCAAGGGAACATGCAGCCTGGGCAATAGATGACTATGGTTTCAGGGCAGTGGTGTCGAGCTTCTTCGCTGATATATTTAAGAACAATGCATTGAATAATGGATTGCTTCCCGTAACTGTTTCAGAAGATTTTTTACAAGCAATTTTCCAGCAAGGCAATGAAGCAACGCTTACTATTAATTTATCTGAGCAAAAAATAACTATTGATACAACAGGCGAATCTGAGTCCTTTGAAATAAATAGTTACAAAAAAACCTGCCTGTTAAACGGCTATGATGATATTGATTACCTGTTAAGCAGCAAAGAAGATATACTGGCATTTGAAACAACTCATTAAATATTTCCTGCACCTCAATAGAAAACCATCTTAACTGAATTTATGAACAAC
>JAKQJG010000396.1 GCA_029561305.1 Bacteroidota bacterium
AATGGTGATATACGGATCGACGGAACGCTTATTGGCAACCTTTCGTGCAAAGCAAAAGTGCTGATAGGGCAGGAGGGTATCGTGGAAGGAGATATCAACGGACAACAGGCTGATATTATGGGAAAGGTGACAGGAATGCTAAAAATAAAAGAACTGCTGCAGCTAAAGGGTAAGTGTAATGTAAACGGAGAGCTGTTTGCAGGAAAACTGGAAGTAGAACCTACCGCCACTTTTAATGGCAGCTGTCACATGGGAGCCAATGTGGTGGAACTTACAGCTGAGCTGGGTAATGTGGTAAATAAATAATTAAATAAGATCAATACATGAAAAACCAGGGACGGGAACTGATCCCGCTGATACTGCTGTTTATAGTTTTTAATAATATTTTTTTATTTGGAAAAAGCTGGCTGGCGAAATACAGCCTTGATCATTTGGTGCTCATCATTGCCAACTCCCTGTTTTTTGTTGTGAGTATTTTGGTGTACAGGCTGCAAAAAAATGCTGTTAAAAATGCCAATCCTCATGTATTTGTGAGAACCGTAATGGGCGGTACGTTTATCAAAATGATTGTATTTATTGCTGCAGTATGCGTATATGCTTTTGCGTTTAAAAGTATTTTTAATAAAATGACGGTGATTGCCGCCATGGTACTGTACCTTATTTACCTGGTGGTGGAAATAAAGATGGCAACGAAACTGAATAAGAAGAAAAATGCCTAAGCAGGAAGCGCCGTTACACCAGCTGAAAACATATTTACCCGAAGGAAGTTTTGACGATGTGGCACATTACCTGCTCCATTACAAAGTACACCTAACCATCACCCGTGAACGAAAATCTGTACTGGGTGATTACCGCAATTCGTTTGCCGATAAAAATCACCGCATCAGTGTAAACGGCAGTCTCAATAAATATTCTTTTTTAATTACGTTGCTGCATGAACTGGCGCACCTGTTTACTTATGAGCGTTTTGGGCACCGGGTGCAGGCACATGGAGCTGAGTGGAAAAATGAATTCAGTAAAATACTGGCGCAGTTTCTTTTAAAAAAAGTTTTTCCCGCAGATATACACCGGGCATTATTAAAAACCCTTCAAAACCCTGCTGCCAGCAGTTGTGCCGATGTGCCGCTGCTGAGGGTATTGCATCAATATGATGAAAAGAAAGAAGGTGTGGTGCTGGTAGAGGCAGTGGAGGATGGAAAAAGTTTTATTGTAAAGGGTGGAAAAGTATTCAAGCGGGTGGAGCGGATACGTAAAAGAATCAAATGCATGGAAGTGGCTACTGGTAAAATGTACCTGTTCAGTCCTGTGTATGAAGTGGAGTTGGTGGAAGAGTGATCGTTTTTTGTCAAAATAAAAGGTACCCGCTGCAATAAACCAGGTTTTTTAAATTGAATGTATGTCCCGTCCTGAAATAGCGATACACAAAAAAACATCGTTATGGCAGATCAACTAAATTATGTAAAGCGGAAGCAGGGAGATTACAGTATGTCCTTAAAGCTTCAAATCGTAGCGCTCATTGAACAGGGAGAGTTATCCACCAGGGCAGCCCAGCGGAAATATGGGATACAATCCCGTGCTACTGTTACCAACTGGCTGAGAAAGTATGGTACTTTTGATTGGGAAAATCAAACGCCATCAAACATGCCTAAAAGCCCTGAACAAAAAATTATGGAGCTGGAAGCCAAAGTAAAACTGCTAGAGAAGCAGAAGAATTTACTGGAGCAGCAAGCCCATATCGCCGACAGCAAAGCCATCATCTTTGATATGATGATTGATCTTGCCGAAAAAGAGTATCAAATCGATATAAGAAAAAACTCACCACCCGGACAATCGAACACTTTAGACAACAGCAACAACAAACACTAGTGTTTGCCTGTCATTTGTTCGGGATAAACAGACAGGTTTATTATAGGAAAATAAGGCGAAGGGCTTGCAAACAAACCAAGGCTGGTCAGGTAGTAGCTATGATAATGGAAATAAGAAAATCAATGCCCCGGATAGGCGTTAGAAAGCTCTATTATTTGTTGTTTAACAAACTCCAACAGCTTAAAATAGGCAGGGATAAATTCTTTGACATACTCAGAGCAAACCATTTACTCATACAACCAAAACGCAGTTATCATGTAACAACCAACTCACATCACCGGTTCAGGAAGCATGAGAATTTAATCCTGGATACAGTAATAAACAGGCCAGAGCAGGTTTGGGTATCAGATATAACCTACATAGGCAAAAGAGAAAGGCCTTGTTATTTAAGCCTGGTTACAGACGCTTACTCAAAGAAAATCATGGGTTATTATGTTGCAGACAATCTGAATACAGAAAGCAGTTTAAACGCTTTACAAATGGCTGTTAAAAGCAGGAAAGACAAAGGTTTAGGATTGATACATCATTCAGACAGAGGCCTGCAATACTGTGCTGATGATTACCAAAGGGTACTAAATAAAAATGAAATAAAATGCAGTATGACCAACAATGGCGACCCTTATGAAAATGCAGTGGCAGAAAGAGTAAATGGAATCTTAAAGCAGGAATTTATGATTGACACCTACCATCAAAGCCTGGCAATGATGAAGATAATTGTAAAAGAAGCTATTGAGATTTACAACAGCCAACGACCCCACTATTCTAATTACATGCTGACACCTGAACGAATGCACACCCAAAGTAAAATACAAATGAGAACCTATAAAACAAAAAACAGTAGCAAGAATGACTTTGCTACTGTTTAAAAAATGTAATTTTATTTATTATTAATCTTGTATCGTTTTTTTAGGACTAGTCATATTTTCTATTTTTTAGCTGGATAATGCCGGATAGCTTCACTCAGTTCCACTATTTTCCCGTTTACTATGCGGGCATCGTTGATACAGGCTACAGAGTCCGTTTTGCCTTTTTTATCGGTTGTTATTTGTTTGTACCATAGTGTTACAAACTCCATCGACTTATCTTCTGCTATCACCGATTCCCAGTCTTCCATTTTTATGGTTACAGAGGCAAGGTTGCCCCTGTATGCGGCAAACTGTTTCGCAAGGCTGTCTTTGCTATATTTACCTCCCCAGTTGTCGAAATTGATCTCAACACTGTCGGCAAAACTTTCCATCGATTTGGCTATATCGCCATTTTCCCAGGCTTTGAGCGAATTCATAACTGTAAGCGCATGTTGCTGGTCGCCGGGCTGCCAGTTTTTGTAGCCCTTCGCAAGGGTGTAAGGCATTTCGGGC
>JAKQJG010000423.1 GCA_029561305.1 Bacteroidota bacterium
AAAAAAGTGGGGAATAAAACAGCTGAACTGGTATCGAAGGGCAGTTCGGAAGTAGTTGATAAAACTTATGATGGCAAAACAGGTCCTGATGGACAGAAGATTTTCATCACCGATAAATCAGCGTATTACTGGGTGGATGAAAAAGGTAAAAGGCACTATGTAAAGGAAGGTGAGCTGAAAGATAAAATTGAGTAAGGATGAGAAAAAGTCGCTTGTCTAAATAACATAAATGCTTCTTCAGACGCTGATAAACTTCTAAAGTGCAGGATCTTTAGGAGTTTTTAGTGTAATAATTTTAAATCAGCAATTGTTAAAAACCCATTTAAGGTTTACCTTTCGCATTGACTGGGGTAATGTGCAACCTCTTTAATTAACTATAAATATGATGCAGCCAAATATTACAGCAGAAATATCTATCACCATTTCCGCAGATATGAAAGCCGTTTGGCAGGCTTTAATTAACCCAGACATGGTGCAGCAGTATTTTTTTGGCTGTCGCCTTTCTACAACATGGGAACCTGGCGCTCCCATAGTATTCAGTGGTGAGTGGAATGGAAAAACCTATGAAGACAAAGGTATTATACTGGCATTCAACAGCGACGAGATGCTTCAGTATACGTATAAAAGCGGTATGAGTGATACAGAAGACCTGCCCGAGAATTACAGCACTATAACTTACCGTATCGGCGGTGAAAACGGCCATGTAACGGTTACGGTTATCCAGGAGAATATCCCGGATTTAAAAACAAGAGATCTCGCTATTGAAAACTGGACACTCGTTTTAGGCAACTTGAAAAAATTGCTTGAAGCAAACGATATCATGGGAACATAAATGTGTTACGTGATACTGTCACTCACTTCAAAATGAAATCTGTAAATCTCACTTGATCCCGGGCGGTACTGGCGGCATTGGCGGTTGCTCATCTGGTATTTCCGGCTGTGGCGCTTCATCTGGTATTTTAACTCCCGGCTCAGGCTCTACCGGCATTATCTCCGGTAATCTTTCGGGTGATTCCAATGGTGTTTCCATTGGTTTTGGATATTCCTCTGGTATTTCAGGAACTTTTCTTGTTGGCATAGCAAGTTTGATTAAGTGAGTATTTCAAATTTTTATATCTCCTTCAATAGAGTCATCAAATGTTTTACCCATCACGGCACCAACAGCAGTTTTTACCAATGCCACCAGGTTACCATTTTTATTGTCCCAATAATAACCCTCCTGTGGGGATACTTTGATAACAGTGATGCGTGGGTCATCTTCTCCCCCGGTAAACCAGGCTTTTATTATCGGCTTCCACAATTCTTTTATCAATCCTTTGTCTTTTGATATAGTTGCCTTTCCATAAAGGGATAAAAAGTCGGAGTAGTCTGAGCCCTTGAAAAGCAATTGTACATGGCTGTCATTTTCTATTTCAGCATTTTTATTACTGTCATCTGCGCTCAGGAACCAGCAATTGCCATTGTCATCCACTTCCTGTACACTCATTGGCCGGGTTGCAAAACTTTTACCTTCCTTAATACCAGTACAAAAGAAACATACAGATGACTGTTTAACTGTTTCTCTTATTTTTTCTATTGCTTCATTGCCGGCAAGACTTTTGAAATTTTCTTCCGGTTGATTTTTATTAATACTGTCCATAGTTGTAATTTTTATCATCTGGTTACAAAGGTTGTACCAGTAAGCGGATACTAAATATGCCCTGATAAGTTGAAATCTTTGAGCAGAAATTTACCCGCATGATGGGTTTTGTTCCGTTTAATCCACACTCATCGCTTTCGCTGGCATGGAAATCTGT
>JAKQJG010000009.1 GCA_029561305.1 Bacteroidota bacterium
TAAAAATCTTGTCAATGGTTGTCTTTTCCTTTGGTTCAATTTTGTTCTTTGAACCACTTGCTGAAAGGTTGTTTGCGGTTATAAGTGTATCCTTTTTGGAGTAGAAGATTTTTGACTTTTCAATGTTCGACAATGAAAGGCTATTGAAGTACGGTGTGAACTTATCAATGCAATAACGAAAGTGTTTTGTTTCGCAGCCCAATTGAATTTTCACAGCACCGGGCAATATGCTTTTTGCTGTTAATGCTTTTATCAATTCATCAGCACTGGTAACATCATCATTCAGTAATTCTATTTGATGGCACAACTGATTTACTACCGTTGTGAGCTTTGCAACATCATCTTTGAAACCAAAGTGAATGGCCTCTTGATTACCGTTGTACTCGGTGCCTCCTTTTTCATCTGTTGCTGGCGGTCCCACATACTCTAATTGCAGAACGGTGGACAATGGTTCTTCCAAATCCAACACATAAAAATCTTCAATGGTTGTTGTTTGTGAAAGGCTTGCCTTGAACTGTTTTTGTATGCTGAAATAAAGCTGAATGAGGCTATGCTTTAAGTAATACAAAGCGAAGTGAACAACGCTGCTTTGTGCATCTGGAACCGTTGTAAAACCCTGCTCATTTAATTCTGTGGTAACCTGCTTGGCTAATACTCTCACATTGGTAAGGGTCTTGCCAACCTGATAGCGAATATCAACTAACTCTGTCCAGTTTGCAGCTTGCTGCAATACTGCATTGAAAACACGAAGTGTTTCTCCGGTGATGATGAAATAATAAAAATGGATAACGGCATCTTTATACTTGGGCAAATCAGTTTTGTATAAAAGCTGCTGCAATGATGCATTGCCTATGGTTTCATCCGCCACTATTTTTTGAAGCGAAGGGTAATCAACCAACAAAGCTGTGAGTTGCGAAAGCAACTCTGCATTGGTATTGGGTGAAGCTGCTTTTGCAGCTTTCACCAATGCAGTGAACCGCCTTGTGTTGGTGGTGTCTAATTTCCACGGCTTCAATACACCGTGCATGATGCTGTCTAATACTTTTACTTCCATC
This sequence comes from Bacteroidota bacterium, assembly GCA_029561305.1. GTDB lineage: Bacteria > Bacteroidota > Bacteroidia > Chitinophagales > Chitinophagaceae > Ferruginibacter. Next base: position 1,056 of record JAKQJG010000009.1, read on the forward strand.
GCTATAAGTCTAATTTAATTTTATTGGCGGCCTCCTGTTTTTTATGGTCAATTA
>JAKQJG010000016.1 GCA_029561305.1 Bacteroidota bacterium
CCGGAACCTTTGGTTTCAAGTACTTTCCGCAGGTAATTAAAAAGAATGATCAGCAGTATAGAATTGTTCATAACACAATGATAAATCAAAAGGAATGCAGAAAGATAACAATAAAATTTTACCATACGCCTGTTGCCGGTCTTTGTCAGTAAATTCTCAATAAGTAGCGATGGTATGGCCCGGTTAAATAGAAGTGGGTTAAAACTGCATCGGTTATCTTTGCCTGCAAATATTTTTAGTGGTAACAGCAAAACAGAATTTACGCCTTCAGAAGATCGTCACGCTTATCGGGATCGTTCTTTTTATTACCAAGATGGTAGCCTGGTACCTGACAGGTTCTGTTGCTATTTTAACGGATGCACTTGAAAGTACTGTTAATGTGATCGCTGGTTTGATAGGTGTGTACAGTCTTTATGTTAGTGCCAAGCCTAAAGACAAAGATCATCCTTACGGCCATGGTAAGGCTGAGTTTATCTCCGCAGCAGTAGAAGGTACCTTAATTGCTGTGGCAGGCTTTATCATTGTTTATGAAGCCCTCAATAACCTGATTCATCCGCATACCATACAAAAACTCGATTACGGAATCCTGCTGGTGGCAGCAACAGCCATCATAAACTTCATTACCGGTGCTGTTTGTATAAGAGTGGGTACAAATAATAATTCAGCCGCGTTGATCGCAAGTGGCAAGCATCTGCAAACAGATACCTGGTCAACTATCGGGATCATCATCGGGTTGGGTATTATTTACTTCACTAATATCTGGTGGATCGACAGTGCAGTAGCGATCCTGTTTGCATTTATCATCATGTTTACCGGCTACAAAATTGTGCGTACATCCATTGCCGGTATCATGGATGAAGCAGATGAAACGCTCATTAAAAAAATGGTGGCACTGCTCAATGGCAACAGAAGGGAGAACTGGATTGACCTGCACAACCTACGGATTATACAGTACGGAAGTAAACTGCATGTAGATTGCCATCTTACGGTGCCCTGGTACCTTAATGTACATGAGGCACACAAGGAAATTGACGAATTATCTGCGCTTGTGAGAACCGAGTTTGGCGAATCGCTGGAGTTATTTGTGCATTCAGACGGGTGCCTGCCTTTCAGCTGTCCTATTTGTACCAAACAAAACTGTCCTGTTCGCCAGCATCCATTTGAAAAAACTGTAGAGTGGACGCCGGATAATATCAGCAGTGACTCAAAACATCAATTATGACCACATTGGATAATAGTTACTGGAGTAACCGATATGCGAATAATGACACGGGATGGGATACCGGCAGCATCACCCCGCCGCTGAAAGCATATTTTGACCAGTTGGATGATAAAGCTATTTCCATATTGATACCCGGTTGCGGTAACAGTTACGAAGCGGAATACCTGCTGCAAAACGGATTTATAAACATCACGCTGATAGATATTTCCGAAGTGCTCTGCAACAATTTAAAGGAACGGCTGGCACCTCATTTATCAAAGGGACTGCAGATTATCTGTTGTGACTTTTTTGAGCATGAAGCCCAGTATGACTTAATTATTGAGCAAACATTTTTTTGTGCACTGGAGCCATCACTTAGAAAAGCATATGCTGCAAAAATGCCACAACTTTTAAAGCCAGCAGGTAAATTAGTTGGTCTGTTGTTTAGCCGGAACTTTGAAGGCGGACCACCCTTTGGAGGCAACGAAACTGAATACAGGCAATTATTTGAACCTTATTTTGATATACAGTTGATGGAACCTTGTTATAATTCCATCAAACCCAGGGAGGGAGCAGAGTTGTTTGTGAAAATGGTAAACCGGGCATAACACATAAAAATCCACAGTCGCTGCCATTGCTGCTAAATTGTATTGTGATAAGTGAATCTGCATCATCTTTTCTTATGAACTGTCTTCACTGGAAAGGGGTTAATGTTGTGTCACCACAAAAATTACTTCTTCAAATGGCAGAATAAGTGACCACTGAAGTTGGCTTGTATATTTTATTTTCAAGTACATGCCATAACTGGCAGACCTTTCAATGTGGAGCGTTTATTACCAGTGATGTCTTCAAAATAGTTGCCATTAACAAGACAGTAATGTTTTTCGCCCCCAGTGATAAAATTACATCTTGTTATTACAGCTGCAACATTGCCGCAGGAGCCGTTAATCAAACGTTCTTTAAGCACAGTTTCTGTTTTATCACAAGCGATATTCATTTCGTTACCCAGGCCGTCCATGATTTGCCAGAAGTGTTTTGAAGGTTCCGTTTTACAGGAGGGCATAGCAGTAATGCGATTGAATAAAGCAGGCAGGCAACTTGTTTCATAGATGAATTTGCAGGAAACCGTTTTTATTAAATATAAGAAAAGCAGTTTTCATTTTCCTTTTAAAAATCGTCTTTCCCTAACTTTATTGTATGACGAAGGCATACCAAAAACTACTGTTATCATTCTTACTGTTTCCTGTTTTTACTTTTGCCCAGAATTTTGGAGGCAACCCGGCTTCCACCCAATGGTTGCAGGTAAACTCTCCTGACGCAAAAGTTATCTTCCCTAGAGGTTTAGACAGCCAGGCACAGCGGATCAATAATATCACCAGCCTGCTGAATAAAACAACTTTATACAGTATTGGCAGCAAAATCAGGAAATGGAATATTGCATTGCTGAATCAAAATACTGAAGCCAATGCGTTTGTGAGGCTGGCACCAGTGATCAGTGAGTTGTATATGGTACCCTCACAAAATAATTTTGCTTTTGGCAGCCTGCGCTGGGATGATAATCTCATCATTCATGAGAACCGGCACATGCAGCAATTCAGCAATTTTAATCATGGGTTTACAAAAGTATTTTCTTTTTTATTTGGCCAGGAAGGGCAGTTGCTGGCCAATGGCCTCACCATACCCGATTATTTTTTTGAAGGAGATGCGGTGTTCCAGGAAACGCTGGTGAGCCAGCAGGGCAGGGGAAGAATGCCGGCTTTTTTTAACGGTATGAAGGCGCTGTGGCTGGCAGATAAAAAATACAACTGGATGCAGCTGCGGAATGGTTCCCTAAGAAAATTCATCCCCGATCACTATGAACTAGGCTACCCGGTGCTGTTATATGGCTATGAAAAATATGGAGAAGACTTCTGGCGAAAAGTAACTTCTGATGCGGTGGATTTTAAAGGGCTTTTTTATCCTTATAATAATGCTGTGAAAAAATACGCAGGCAAGTCCTACAACCAGTTTACAAAAGATGCCTTAACAGATTTCAAAGAGCAAACGCTGGGCGATAAGGCTGCTGACAATTTTAATTTTATAACACCTGCTCAAAAAAACAATGTGGTGGATTATCTTTTTCCACAGTTTATAAATGATGACACTATTATTGTAACCAAACAATCATACCGGGAGATCAATTCATTTTACCTGTTGGTGAATGGGAAAGAAGAGAAACTCAGGGTGAAAGATTATGTTTTGGATGATTATTTTTCCTGCAACGGCGGTAAGGTAGTGTATGCAGCTTACCAAAGCGATCCACTAAGAGCCAACCGCAATTACAGTAACATTAAAATGCTGGATATATATTCCGGGGAGCAGGTGCAGCTAACCGATAAATCGCTTTATTTTTCACCGGATATCAACAAAGAAGGAACGGAAATACTGGCTGTGCAGGTGCATACTAACGGTAGCAGTTACCTGCATCGGCTGAATGCCTCCAACGGTCAGTTGGTGCAGCAGGTTCCCAATCCAAACAATTATTTTTTCACACAGACAAAATATATTGATGCAACTGCCGCAGTATCCGCTGTGCGTAGCCCGAAAGGGGAGATGGCATTGGTAAAAGTGAATTTTGCTGACGGCAGCATTGAACAACTTACCCCTTTTAGCTATGCGGTGCTCGGCTATCCCTTTGTGAAGGGCGACCTGGTTTATTTCAGCATGACAGACGGCAGCGGCAAGCCTGTTGACAGGGTGTTTTCAGTTTCGCTCACAACAAGAAAGATGAACCGGATGACCGGTAATGTAAATGGTGTTTACCAGCCAGCGGTTAATTCAAAAAATGAAATGGTTTTTTCTGCAGTTACGGCGGATGGCAGAAGGCTGGTAAAAGTAGAAAATACTGGCAATACCGCCGAAGAGTTTAAGCCGGCTGCTTTTTTATCCGCAGACAATATACCAGGGGCCAGGATATTAAAATGGAGGGGCTCCAATGTTATTGAAAAAATACCAGGTACAAAGACAGCCGCTACAAAATACAGCAAGCTGAACGGGCTGTTTAATTTTCACAGTGCCAGGCCATTTGCGGATGACCCGGAATTTGGTTACACCCTCTACAGTGATAACAGCCTGGCTAATTTTCATAGCGAAATAGCGTACACCTATAACCGCAGTGAGCAAAGTCATGCAGTTGGGTACGATCTTGTTTACAGCGGGTTGTTTCCTTTTTTAAGGGCAGGCGTACAAAGAAGTTTTAACAGGGAGATCGATACTGGCACGGCAGTGATACAAACATTTAAATTTAATACCACAAAACTGAATGCAGGGTTTTATATTCCCTTGCGTTTTGTGAATGGCCGCAATTTCACTTACCTGAATATGGGTGGCAGCTACAACGCCGAGTATGTTCCTGTGGAACTGGTGGGGAAAGATGTGCGGACAAAAGCATTGAATTACCTGAACACTTATATCGTTTTCAGCAACCAGTCAAGGATGGCAAAGCAGTTTATTAACCCTCAATGGGCACAAACATTTACACTCACTTACCGGGATGCATTTAATATTGTAGACAATCGCAAATTCGTCGCTGACGGTTCTTTGTATTTCCCCGGTTTATTCCGCAACCATAGCCTGGTGATTGACGGTGCTTACCAGCGGCGGGATACACTTGGTGATTTTTTCAGCCGTACATTTTCTTTTCCCCGTGGCTACCAGGAACTGAACCAGCGGCGGATGTATAAGGTAGGCGTCAATTATCATTTACCCATTTGTTATCCCGATTGGGGTTTTGGCAATATCATTTTCTTTCAACGGGTACGGATGAACGCTTTTTTTGATTATGGCAGCTCGCTTACCAAATTTGCTGACGGCAGCCTGAGAGAGATCAGGACAAGAAGTACAGGAGCGGAGTTTTTCTTTGATACAAAATTCTGGAATGCACTACCGGTTAATTTCGGTGTGCGCTACAGCCGTTTGCTCGATGATGATCTGCAGAACCGGGGTGCTGTAAACAGGTGGGAGTTTATTTTGCCACTTAATATTATTCCCGATTAGGCTGTGAAATAAAAAGCCGCCGGTGTACCGGCGGCTGAAGCAAGAAGGTCTTAATTTTATTTCATTATTAATTTGATAACAGTTTTTTCTCCACCGGCATTTGTCAATTCGAGGGTATACACCCCGGCTGTATTTTTTACATTGAATTGCTGGATGGCATCTGCACCGCTGTGTTCAATGTTTTTTTCTGCCATCAGCTGGCCGTTATTGTTAAAGATCCGGGCGTTGTAAGACCCCTGTTTTATATTGGTAAATTTCAATTTTATTTCGCCGCCTGTTACCGGGTTAGGATAAACGGTAATGTTCCCCTTCTCTTCACCGATCTTTACCTTTACTACTTCACTATATTGTTTCTTGTTGTTGTAGTCATAGCTGATTATCCTGTAGTAATTGTCACCTGCTTTTGCGTTTTCATCAAGCCAGGTATAAGCATTATTGGGAGCGTTGTTGCCGTGAGCCAGGGTTGTAATTGTTTTTTCAAAATGAACGGCATCTGCGGATCTTTCCACATCATAATGCTTAATGTTAACTTCATTAGCCACTTTCCATTGTACTGCAATGTCTTTTCTCTGCTGCCATGCTGAAATATGGGTAAACGTCACAGGCAATACAACTAACCTGTTTCTAAACACCACTTTGAACCGGTCTTCCGCTTTTGACAATGGATCAGCAGTAATGCTAAAGTCAACCACCGTTTCACCATTTGTGTTTACGGGTATGCTTGCTCCTGTAAATTTATCCTGCAGGAATGCTTCGCAGCCACTGGCAAAACTACTTGCAGTAAACCTGAACTGGTAAGGCAATTCATTGAATTTAGACATGGTGAAGAAAATGGTGTCGGCTTCAATTATATCATTCCTTTTTTCAATGGCTATTTTTACCGAATCCCTTAAAATACTGAGGCTTTCTTTTGTATTAAAACTGATAAGTTTTTTTGCATCTGCATTATCGGCTGCATTGTTATATCCTGCAGAGAATACATTGACCACTCCATCGGTTAGTTTGTAAGTAGTATCCGTTCTGGCATAGATATTAGTCCGGAACAGTGCATACACAGGATTGGCTGCTGGTCTTGCTCCGGTAGCGTTGGCAATACCTACCAGGCTGCTGGTAAGTGGCAGTTTGTCGCTTTCATGAAAGGTCATAGTCCCTGCACTGGCGGCGTCTACTACAAATGCCTGGCCCGATTCTATCGTGCCATTGGCCAGGTAGGGGCTTTCACTGGTTGTTTGAACAAAGGAGTTTCCAATACCCGTAAACGTTACCCATTTGCCGGGTTGCGTGTAAGAAGTAAACATCTTCGGATCCCACATATAGTAACTGCTGTTTTTGCCTGCCGTGCCTGCAATATCTGTCTCCAGTAAACTGATGGCTGACGCGTATGGATTACCCACTACCTGTGTTCCTGCCACTACTGGTACGTTTACATCGCCGGTATGAATTCTCCCCTTTGATTCAAGGGTGGTATTTTGTGAAGCCACATACTGGTTGCCGATAGTAAAGCTTCTGTCGCCTCTTACAAATAGCATCCAGCCCTGTTTTGCTGTAATTTTTGTTGACTTGGTGGAAGTTGGCCAGGTCCACAGGGTGAGGCCGGTATTGGCAAAGCCAACGGAAGCAGTGCCAGTACCATGATCAAATCCATCAACTGGATTGTAAGCACCACCGGGTCCGGTAATATGGGTGCCGTAACCCGGCCATGGATTGTAGATGCCGCCACTGCCATTAGGATCTGATTTGTTTGGGTTTACCACCCCCATCTGCCACGCATCATTAATTGAAGGTGCGGTGGCATCCTGCAACGGCGCTGTCAGTAATCTCCAAGAGCGTACACCTGTGGGATTCTGAATATATCGCTGTATTACAAACTTTCCCGTGCCTGCATATCTCACATCCACATTAGCGGGTGTGCTGATGGGAGCAATGTCTGCCGTACGGCTGCTATCAGAAACGATTGTTACATCACTGTTCCTTAAACTGAATGTACCTCTTGTAAAACCAAGTTCCCTGTTCACAGTGATATTTGAAAGTAGTACAACAGAATCGGTTGTATTGGTTTTATTGATCCACAGATGCGCAAATTTTTCTCCGCCAAATCCGCCTTCGTTATCTTTTGCAGATGATGACGGTGCAGTTATTGTACTCATGGCGGTACCGTTCCCACTAAAATTCGATGGGCCATCAAAAGTTACCATCCTGTCATTGGCATTGAATGTACCACCACTGTTTCTTACCCAGTTTCCGCCTACATATATATCACCGCCACTGCTGCTGCCTAATGAAAGTGTACCAGTAATATTGATATTTCTTCCTACTCTGAGGGCAGCACTCCCCCCTGCGTAATCCTGTCTTAATGAAGAGCCATTGTCAATAGTAAGATCATAACAAATATGTCCATCACCACCTGCCGGGAAATTGATGGTTGTATTATTTTGCACCACTACGTTGGCAGGATAACCTGCGCCGGATGAATTGCCCGTCCATTCAAGACCTCTTGTAAATGTGCTGCCCGGCTTATATGCTAATACTGCTGAAGGGCAGGTGTAGGTTGGTGAGTGTCCCGTTACACTGCCGCCCGTTTGTATGCTGAATGTTCCACTAACGGTACTGGATGTGCCAAAATCAAGTGCTCCATACGTGTCGATATTTTTAAACGTGGTGGTGCCGCTGATAGTGCCGCTTCCGGCAAAAGACACTGTGCCAGTGCTTGAAGTTGCTGTAAAGCTTCCATTGTTTGTAAAGCTGCCACCTGCAGATATATTCAGGTTGTATGCTCCTGTCATAACTAAACCGCTGCCACTGGCAATAGTAACTGAATTGGCCGCAGCATCTGCAGACTGAATATTCACGGTTACGCCTGTGGGAATATTGGCATCGGTGGTTGAAGTTGGTACACCACCGCACCAGTTGCTGGCGCTATTCCAGTCCCCGGTTGCTCCACCCACCCATTGACCGCCGGGGTTTATGTTTACACTAACGGTATTTACCATTTGTACAGCACAGCCTGAGCTTGTAAGGGTGGCCAGCACATTAAAAGTGGTTGCCGAGGCTATACTGCCAGTTGGCAGATTAATCGTGCCGCCTGTACCCGCCACAACACCGCCGATATTTATATTGCCTGCATTATTTCTCAGTTGATAGTTAACGCCGGTTTGCGAGGTGGTTATTTGTATGTTCGTTGATGAACCTGTACACACTGCAGGTACAACTGCGGCAGGAATTTTATCTGTTGGTAAAGCGTTTATTGATACCGTTACAGTAGCAGTCATCTGCCTGTTACAACTGGTGGTGGCATTTGTTGCCAGTACATTAAAAGTGGTGGCAGATGTTAAGTTGCCAGTAGGCAAATTGATGGTGCCACCGGTACCGGCTACCGGGCTGCCAATGTTTACATTGCCGGTGTTGTTTCTTAATTGATAGTTTACGCCTGCCTGCGATCCGGGGATTTGTATATTGGTTGCGCTGCCGCTGCATACAGAAGCTGCCGCTGCAGCAGGGGT
>JAKQJG010000039.1 GCA_029561305.1 Bacteroidota bacterium
ACCTACACCAGCAAGTTTACGATATGGATGAGCACCGATCCTAAAGCCAATAACTGGAAACCATTGGTAGATAGTTTTGAGATCGGGGGCTGGGATCCATCTTTCTTTACCGATGATGACGGACGTTTGTATATGTACAATGGCAGCAGCAATAAGTTTCCCATGTACGGAATTGAATTGAACAGGAAAACGTTTCAGCCCATTGGCACCAGGAAAGAAATGTACCTGCTGGAACCCTGGCGTTTTGGCTGGCAGCGCTTTGGCGAACATATGGACAACACTTTTCTTGACCCTTTTATCGAAGGCAGCCACATGACAAAACACAATGGCAAATATTATCTTCAGTATGGTGCGCCCGGCACTGAGTTCAGTGGCTATGCAGATGGGTTGCTGGTGGGGAATGATCCACTCGGTCCCTTCGAAGCACAAAGCGATCCCTTGAGTATGAAGCTGGGAGGTTTTGTAAGAGGAGCAGGCCATGGTGCCACTTTCCAGGACAATTATAAAAATTACTGGCATGTATCCACTACCGTTATATCCGTAAAAAATACTTTTGAAAGAAGGCTTGGCATTTGGCCAGTTGGTTATGATGCGGACGGCACCATGTTTTGCAACACTACTTTTGGAGATTATCCCCACTATGTGCCGGCGCCGGGGTATTCCGGAACAAATTATGGCAGCAACGGCAAATCTGGTTATTTCACCGGCTGGATGCTGTTGAATTATAATACACCTGTACAGGTATCGTCCACGCTGGGCGGCTTCCATGCAAATAATGCAGTAGATGAACTGGCAAAAACTTACTGGAGCGCTGCAACAGGCAATAAAGGCGAATTCATCCAAACTGACCTGGGAAAGCTTTCCACTGTTAATGCCATACAAATTAATTATGCAGACCAGGATATAAGTTTTCCAAAAGAAATGGACAGTATCTTCCTGGGAAAAACGATTGGCTTATATCACCAGTACAAATTGTATTATTCTGTAGATGGGAAAAAATGGACGGTCTTGTTAGATAAAAGCAACAATAAAAAAGATGTGCCGCATGAATATATTGAACTTCCAACAGCAGTGCAGGCGAGGTATATTAAACTTGAAAATATTCATATGCCCACCGGGAAGTTTGCTGTCAGTGGGTTAAGGGTGTTTGGCAATGGCAATGGAGAAAAGCCTGAAGCGGTAAAAGGCTTTATCGTATTGCGTACCGAAAAAGATAAACGCAGCGCCTTTATCAAATGGAAACCAGTGGACAATGCATTCGCTTACAATATTTATTATGGTACACACCCAGATAAATTATACACCAGCATTATGGTGCATAATAATAATGAATACTGGATGAAAGGGATGGATCTGCAAAAGGCTTACTATTATTCTATAGAAGCCGTGAATGAAAATGGAACAAGTGAGAGAACTAAAACGATAAAAGTAGATTGATGAAAAAATTACAACTGATACTTGCCTTTCTCTTTTGCTGCTGCACTACTAATGCCCAGCAACCTCCTCCCTTTTATGATGATATACAGGCTTTCAAAGAGCAGGATAAAGACAGCATGCCGCCAAAAGATGCAATCCTTTTTGTTGGCAGTTCATCCTTTACCATGTGGAAAGATGTACAGGACTATTTCCCAAAACATACGATTCTCAATCGGGGGTTTGGTGGTTCCACCTTGCAGGATGTGATACGCTATGCCAATGCTGTAATTACCCCGTATCATGCAAAACAGGTTGTAATTTATTGTGGGGAAAACGATGTAGCCTATTCCGATGAAACGACAGCACAAATGGTACTCGATAGATTTAAATCATTGTTTAAAATTATCCGTGATGATAATCCTGCGGTTCCGGTTGCTTTTGTTTCCTTAAAACCCAGCCCAAGCAGGCAGCACTTGTGGCCTGTAATGAAAGAAGCCAATAGACTGATAAAAAAATACCTCGCTGGAAAAAGGAAAACGGCATTTATCGATGTGTGGCCAAAGATGTTTAATAAAGACGGAACTATAATGAAAGATATTTTTATTGAAGACAACCTGCACATGAATGCAAAGGGATACCGCATATGGCAAAAAGCAATACTACCTCATCTCGTTAAGTAATTGTATGAAATTTATTACTGCCTGTTGTTTGATTTTGTTGTGCAGCGATCTCGTTGCTCAAAAAAGCATGCAGCTTACATCTCCCGATGGCAGTATTGTTTTTTCTTTCTCCATGCAACAAAACAAACCACATTATTCTGTTGCTTACAGTAAACAATTACTTATACAAAAATCATCACTTGATCTTGTATTTGATGATGTAAAAATGTCACAAAACTGCAAGCTGAAAAAAATGCCTGAGTATAGTACAGGAATTGAAAACTATTCTTTAATTGTAGGCAAGACGTCATCGGTAAGTCATCCATATAAAAAGGCAGTAATATTTTTGGAAAGTGGAGGGTATGGTGTGAATGTAGAAGTAAAAGCATTTAACGATGGAATTGCTTTCAGGTATGTATTTCCAGAACAGGAAGGCAAACAAAGCTTCACTTTATTAGAAGAACAAACACAGTTTAAAGTAGCTGGCAATCCAATAATAAAAGCATTACAACTTCCCAATTATACCACATCGCATGAAGGGCTTTATATAACCGCTCCTTTAAATGAAATAAAGAACGACACATTAATGGATATGCCTGTATTGCTGCAATTTCCCAACATTACATTCATGGCAATAACAGAAGCTGCGTTATTAGATTATGCAGGAATGTACCTGGTAAAAAGAAATGGCATTCTTACAAGCCAACTATCTCCGTTACCCAATCAAACAGACATAAAGGTAAAAGCTACATTGCCACACCAAACCCCATGGAGGGTGATGATGATAGGCAATCGTATCGGAACATTGATAGAATCAAGTATGCTCACCACCCTTTGCCCACCACTGGCTCTAAAAGAAACTAACTGGATAAAAACCGGCACCACCACCTTCCCCTGGTGGAATGGCACCATTATACCAGACACCAATTTTGCTGTGGGCAATAATTTTGAGACAAATAAGTATTACATAGATTTTTGTGCGGCTAATAATATAAAGTATCATACGGTTGTAGAAGCTAACGGGCATGAATGGTATACCAATGATGGAGGTGGATATCAACCCGGGAATAACGTGGATGTAACAAAACCAGTTGACTGGCTTGATATGAAGCAGGTGTGTGATTATGCCAAATCGAAAGGCGTTGGTGTAAGAGTATGGGTACACTGGAAAGCATTGTATCCAAAACTGGATACTGCCTTTGCCATATTTGAAGAATGGGGATTAAGCGGAATGATGGTTGACTTTATGGACAGGGATGACCAGGAAATGGTAAACATCCAGAATGAAATTTTAGTGAAGGCAGCAAAACATCATTTGCACATACAGTTTCATGGAGCTTACAAACCCACAGGATTGCACCGGACTTACCCGAATGAATTTACAAGAGAAGGAACCTTGAATTATGAAACCTATAAATGGGACACTACACTTACGGTGGATGATGATCTGAATATTGTGTTTACAAGAATGTTAGCTGGTTCAACTGATTATCACCAGGGAGGTTTCCGGGCTTTTGGTATGCCGCATCAAAATGGAAGAGGTGCATTTAAGGTGCAGTATACAAGGCCATTGGTTATGGGAACCCGTTGCCACATGCTCGGAATGTATGTGGTAATGGAAAATTACCAGGGCATGTTATGTGATTATCCCGATGCTTATACCGGTCAACCTGGTTTTGAAGTGCTTCAGCACATTCCCACCACCTGGGATGAAACACATGTTACCAATGCAAAAATAGATGAGTATATTTCGATCGCAAGACGAAAGGGAAATGATTGGTATATTGGTTCCGTTTCCAATCATGATAAACATGAAGTGGATATCGAAATGAACTTTTTACCAGCGGGGAATTATACTGCCACCATTTATAGCGATGCTGATGATGTGAATGTTAATCCTGATCATTTAAAAAAAGAAGTAAGGCAAGTAGACAATACAAGTAAAATAAAAATTAACTTATCACAGGGCGGTGGCAATGTGATCATTCTTAATAAAAATTGAATAACCGTAAATAAAAGAAACATGAGACAGACACTCTTATTGCTTGTTGCATTCACAGCAAGTCATTTCGTTAGTGCGCAAAATTTGCCTGTGGCAAAACCAGCAGATGCAAAAATGAAAACCTTCATTGATGCATTGATGAAAAAAATGACAATGGAAGAAAAAATCGGCCAGTTAAATTTACCCGGTAGCGGTGATATCGTTACAGGGCAGGCATCGAACTCCGACATCGGTAAAAAAATAAAAGAAGGAAAAGTAGGCGGGTTGTTTAATATAAAGACCGTTGCAAAAATTAAAGCTGTGCAAAAAGTGGCCGTAGAAGAAAGCCGCTTAAAAATACCCATGATATTTGGCATGGATGTGATACATGGTTATGAAACCGTGTTCCCGATACCGTTAGGGTTAAGTTGTACATGGGATATGAAAGCCATTGAACGAACTGCACAGATCGCTGCCCAGGAAGCAAGTGCGGATGGCATCAACTGGACCTTTTCACCCATGGTGGATATAGCCCGTGACCCACGCTGGGGCCGCATCGCAGAAGGAAATGGCGAAGACCCTTACCTCGGCGGTGAAATTGCAAGAGCTATGGTAAAAGGTTACCAGGGCACCACCGGCTCTTATAAAAATAATAACATCATGGCCTGTGTAAAACACTATGCCATGTACGGTGCTGCAGAAGCAGGCAGGGATTATAATACAACAGACATGAGCCGGGTGGGTATGTTTAATAATTATATGTTGCCCTACAAAGCTGCGGTAGAAGCTGGTGTTGGAAGCGTAATGGCATCGTTCAACGAAGTGGATGGTATTCCTGCAACAGGCAGTAAATTTTTAATGACGGATGTGCTGCGTAAACAATGGGGGTTTAAAGGTTTTGTTGTGACCGATTACACAGGTATCAATGAAATGGAAGCACATGGTATGGGTGACCTGCAGCAAGTGTCGGGTTTAGCAATGAGGGCAGGCATTGATATGGACATGGTAGGTGAAGGATTTCTCACCACTTTGCAAAAATCTTTAAAAGAAGGTAAAGTAACGGTGGCACAAATTGATGCCGCCTGCAGAAGGATCTTAGAAGCGAAATATACATTGGGTTTATTTGATGATCCCTATAAATACTGCAGCGAGGAAAGAGCTGCAAAAGAAGTATTCACAGATGCCAACCGTGCCGAAGCAAGGCAGATAGCTGCACAAAGTTTTGTATTGTTGAAAAACCAGGGCGGTATCCTTCCATTACAGAAAAAAGGAACCATTGCATTGGTGGGTCCATTGGCAGATGCAAAAGAAAATATGCCCGGTACATGGGCCGTGGCTGCAAGATTTGACAAAGCTATATCTCTTTTTGAAGGATTAAGAACGGTTGTGGGAGATAAGGCAACGATTGTATATACAAAAGGAAGTAACCTGGATGCAGACGCAAAGTTTGAGGAAAGGGCCGGTATGTTCGGAAAAGATTTTAAAAGGGATATGCGCCCAGCACAGGAAATAATTGATGAAGCAGTGAATGCTGTAAAAAATGCAGATGTAATTGTGGCAGCCCTTGGTGAGAGTGCGGAAATGAGTGGAGAAAGCAGCAGCCGCAGCAATATCGAAATCCCGCAAGTGCAAAAAGATCTACTTGCTGCGTTGCTGAAAACAGGTAAGCCTGTTGTGCTGGTTTTGTTTACAGGAAGGCCGCTGGCGATTAAATCAGAAAGCGAAAACGTACCAGCCATATTAAATGTATGGTTTGGTGGAAGCGAAGCCGGCTATGCCATTGCAGATGTTTTATTTGGTGATGTAAATCCTTCCGGCAAACTCACGACCACTTTTCCTCAGAATATTGGACAGGTGCCGATCTACTACAATCATAAAAATACCGGCCGTCCATTGGGCGAAGGCAAATGGTTTGAAAAATTCCGCAGTAATTATTTAGATGTAAGCAATGATCCTGTGTACCCCTTCGGATTTGGATTGAGCTACAGTGATTTTTATTACGGCAGCGTTAAATTAAGCAGTAATACATTGAAAGCAGGTGGAACTATCACCGCCTCTGTAGTGGTTACAAATAACAGCAGGGTGAGCGGTAAAGAAGTAGTACAATTGTATTTGCGTGATATGGTAGGCAGTATCACCAGGCCGGTAAAAGAATTGAAAGGCTTTCAGAAGATTGAATTAAAAGCTGGCGAGAGCAAAACAGTAGAGTTTAAAATTTCTGTGAACGACCTTAAGTTTTATAACAGCGATTTAAAATTTGTAGCCGAGCCAGGTGATTTTAAATTGTTTATTGGTGGTAACAGCCGGGATGTAAAAGAAGCAACGTTTAAATTATTATAAAATAGGTACAAGAGGCTGTCCAATAATTAAAAAAATGCTGAGAGTCTTTTAAACGACTGCTAAGAACGTTTATTTATTAGACAGCCTCTTACTTATACTGATATAATCTGAAAGCTAACCTGCGCCGTAAGCGCACAACACCGGTAGAAGGAAATTGTTGCAGTAAAAAGATGAGGCGTGCCGCAGGTACGCCAGATAGTGTAAGTTTTAAAAGTTGCAGTTGTATGAAATGGTTATTTTCCTTTATTTTTTCTTTGATTGCTGGTGCAGATCTATTTGCATCGGATAGTTTGCTTATTACATCGCCGGATAAAAAAATTGTTGTAGCGGTTTATTTTAAAAATGATATCAGCTATACAATTAAGTACGATGGCAAAACAATTCTTCATCCTTCTTTTATAGATCTTATTCCAGAGAACCTGCCTGCACTTTCTGAGAAAGTAAAACTAAAGTCTCATAGAATAAAATCAGTGGATGAAACGATCATATCACCCGTACCCGAAAAAAGAAAGATCATCCGGGATTATTACAATGAACTCACTGTAATGATGCAACAGCCCTATTCCCTCATCTTTCGGGTATATGATGATGGGGTTGCCTACCGCATTGCAACAAGATTTAAGGATTCTATTATTATACAAAAGGAGAAAGCGGTATTTACTCTTGAAAAAGGAAAAAAGATATTATTACCACTCATCGATCCCGGGTATAGAACGGATAAGTTTCATACCAGTTTTGAAGAGCTGTACCAGTCAAAATTCATTGACAGTCTTACAACACAATCATTTGCCTATTCGCCTGTATTGATTGGCACAGGTGATGACATAAAAATAGCAATCTCAGAATCAGACCTGGAAGATTATCCCGGCATGTTTTTACAGGGAACTAATTCAAACGCTGTGGAAGGATTGTTTGCACCTTATCCATTGCAAACCAAAATGACAGAGGGAGAGTTCCCACAAGAAGTAGTTACTAAGAGAGCCAGCTATATTGCTAAGACAAAAGGTACAAGAAATTTTCCCTGGCGTGCGCTGTTGATTGCAAAAGAAGACAGGGAACTACCCGGAAATGATTTGCTTTACCGGTTAGCTGCTCCTTCTAAAATAAAAGATCCTTCCTGGATAAATCCCGGCAAGGGCACAGATGAATGGATCATTGGTATCAATTTATTTAATGTGCCTTTTAAAGCTGGTATTAATACCGCTACGTATAAATATTATATTGATTTTGCAAAGCAATTTGGTCTTCAAAGAATTATGATGGATGCCGGCTGGAGCCATTATAAAAACCTGTTTGATATTACGCCAGGGATAAACATGGATACCATTGCCGCTTATGCAAAAAGCAAGGGCATCAAACTAAGTATGTGGACCTTGTGTTCTACATTGGATAAACAGCTAGACAGTGCATTGGATCAATTCAACAAATGGGGTGTTGATTTCATCATGACTGATTTTATGGACCGGGATGATCAGCCCATGGTGAATTTTTATGACCGTATTTCAAAAGCCTGTGCTGATAAAAAGATCATGATCATGTTTCATGGGGCCTACCCTTCAAAAGGATATAACCGTACCTGGCCCAATAATGTTACCCGTGAAGGTATACTCGGTTCCGAGTACAATATCTGGAGTGATAAACCAACGCCGGAGCATGATGTAACGCTGCCGTTTACACGAATGCTGGCGGGCCCGATGGACTACGAACCGGGGATTTTAGACAATGCAACAAAAGACCAGTTCAGACCAATCGGTAAAAAAGTAATGAGCCAGGGTACAAGATGTCATCAACTGGCAATGTTTGTGGTGTACGATAGCCCCATTCAAATTTTCTCCGGTAATCCTTCGCAGGGAATGACGGAACCAGCGTTTATGAATTTCCTTGGAGATATACCTACTACCTGGGACGAAACAAAGATACTGGCGGGGAAAGTGGGTGATTATATTGTTACAGCAAGGCGTAAAGGAGATGATTGGTGGATTGGTGGAATGACGGATTGGGATGCAAGGGAAATGGATTTGAAACTGGACTTCTTAGAAAATAGCCTGTTCAAAGTTGTTGGCTGTTACGATGGAATAAATGCTGATTCTTATCCATCAGACTATGAAATTAAAGACATCATTTTGAAGAATAACAAACTGACTATAAAAATGGCAAAGGGCGGTGGCTTTGTTGTTAAGGTATCAAAAATTAAAAACTAACACTATGAAAATGAAAATAGCATTTGCGATCATTTTGCTTTCTCTGAGTTTTGCTGTAAAAGCCCAAGACAAATCTCTTTACAAAAAAGAGGTCTACATTTCGGGTAATGATACATTGCCATACCGCATTTTATTGCCATTAAATTATGATGCGTCAAGAAAATATCCGTTGATATTGGTGTTGCACGGAGCTGGCGAAAGAGGCAATGATAACGAAGCACAATTAGTGCATGGTTCTTATTTGTTTTTAAAAGACAGTGTAAGACAACAGTTTCCCGCCATTGTTGTATTTCCTCAATGTGCTGCCAACAGTTTTTGGAGTAATGCTGAATTCAAATTTGATTCTGCTACAGGTAAAAGAAGTTTGAATTTCCGGGCAGATGGTGAACCAACAGCATCCATGAAACTGGCGCAGGAACTTTTGCATAAGATCATTGATGAATACCCGGTAAATAAAAAGCAGATCTATGTGGGCGGTTTATCCATGGGTGGCATGGGCACCTTTGAAATAGTAAGGCGGAACCCTAAACTCTTTGCTGCGGCTTTTCCTATTTGTGGTGGTGGCGCTGCTGCTACTGCGTCAGCAATGAAGAAAGTAAAATGGTGGGTATTTCATGGTGATGTGGATGCCGTGGTGCCAGCCAGTTTATCACAGGAAATGGTGGATGCATTAAAGGCTGCAGGCGCTGATGTAAAATATAGTTTGTATCCGGGAGTAAATCACAACAGTTGGGATAATGCTTTTGCTGAGCCTGAGTTGTTGTCGTGGCTGTTTTCGATAAAGAGATGAACGCCACGGAAGCACGGATTGATTTTTGAAAAGTTACACATCGAATCATTTATGATATAAATATATTTAGCCCCATAGGGGCGATATATTGGTAGACCGATTTTTATAAATTAAATTCTTCGATCTTTTGAAATGTAGAAATGCCGTTGAGTTTTTTTAGCCCCGTAGGGGCGACATATTAGTAGCGGCGGGTGCAACCCGACGTAAGAAAGGAAAACGAAATGACGAGGGACGATGGCGAAGCCATCGTTTAAAAATAAAATACGGGAAAAGATGAGTAACGATTTGCCGTACAAGTGAGTGACACAACGATGCTAAATAGTATTCCAACAGCTAAGTACATAAAAATATAAAATGAAAAGACCAATTCTAACCATCGCCATTGTAGCAACAACTTTTTTTTCACAAGCACAGAAGAAGACAATTGACCAGCGGGTGGATTCTGTTTTAAAATTAATGACGCTGGAAGAAAAGGCGGGACAGATGAATCAATACAATGGCCCATGGGCTGCCACCGGCCCATTGACCAACGATGATAAATTAATTGACCAGATAAAGGAGGGAAAAGTAGGGTCCATGCTGAACACAACCGGTGCCGTTAGAACAAGGGATTTGCAACAACTCGCCTTGCAATCAAGATTAAAAATTCCCTTGTTATTCGGGCAAGATGTGGTACACGGATACCGGACAATCTTCCCGATACCATTGGCAGAAGCTGCCAGCTGGAACCTGGAAGCGATGGAAAGATCAGCTAGAATTGCCGCGATTGAAGCAAGTGCCGCCGGCGTGCATTGGACCTTTGCGCCGATGGTGGACATATCCCGTGACCCACGCTGGGGTCGTGTAATGGAAGGCGCTGGCGAGGATCCCTTCCTCGGCTCACTGATAGCAAAAGCCAGGGTAAAAGGTTTCCTGGGAAAAGGGTTTGGCAATACAGATGCCGTGATGGCCTGCGCTAAACATTTCGCCGCCTACGGTGCGGCCATTGGTGGAAGGGACTACAACAGTGTTGACATGAGCCTTCGCCAGTTATGGGAAACATACCTGCCACCATTTAAAGCAGCAGCAGAAGCCGGCGCCGCTACCTTTATGAATTCATTCAATGACTTAAACGGCATACCTGCTACCGGAAATGGGTACCTGCAAAGAGAAATACTAAAAGGCAAATGGAATTTTAAAGGATTTGTGGTGAGCGATTGGGGCAGTGTGGGGGAAATGATCAATCACGGTTTTGTAAAAGACAATAAAGAAGCCGCCATGTCGGCTGCTAATGCCGGCAGCGATATGGATATGGAGAGCAGGGCCTATATTCAAAATTTACCCCAACTGGTGAAAGAAGGGAAAGTAAAACTAACTGTGGTGGATGATGCAGTGAGAAGAATACTGAAAAAGAAATTTGAAATGGGTTTGTTTGATGATCCATTTAAATATTCCAGTGAGGAAAGGGAAAAACAGCAATGGAATAATGCGGACCATTTGAAAGCAGAAAGGGATATGGCTAAAAAAAGCATCGTGTTGTTAAAGAATGACCGGCAAACACTTCCTATCAGTAAGCAAACAAAAACAATTGCACTCATAGGTCCTTTTATTAAAGCAAAAAGCGATAACCTTGGTTTCTGGAGCTACGACTGGCCAGATGATTCTGCAAGAATTGTTTCAGTTTGGGATGGAGTTAAAAGCAAGGTGGGAACAGATACCAAAATGCTGTACGCAAAAGGCTGTAATATAAACGATACTTCCACGGCTGGTTTTGCCGAAGCAATTGAAATGGCAAAGCAGGCAGACGTGATCGTTATGAATGTAGGTGAAGCAAGAGATATGAGCGGTGAAGCAAAAAGCAAGAGCAGTATCCGCTTACCAGGTGTGCAGGAAGATTTAATAAAGGCAATGCAGGCAACTGGCAAACCGGTTGTTGTAATGATCAATGCAGGAAGGCCATTAATATTTAACTGGGTGGCAGATAATGTACCGGCGATTTTATATACCTGGTGGCTGGGTACAGAAGCAGGCAATGCCATTGCGGATGTTTTGTTTGGTGACTATAATCCTTCCGCTAAATTACCGATGACCTTTCCACTGACAGAAGGACAAATTCCCATATACTATAATTATTACAATACCGGCCGCCCGGCTACGAGCGACAGCGACAGGTTCTACCGTTCAGCTTATATAGATTTGTCATTATATCCAAAATATGCTTTTGGACATGGGTTGAGTTATACCAGCTTTTCATACAGCGATATAACTTTAAGTAATTCAACTATCAAATCGACAGAAAAATTGATAGCAAAAATGACCCTTACAAATGCAGGTAATTTTGATGGAGAAGAAACGGTTCAATTATATATTCGTGATTTATTTGGCTCGGTAGTTCGCCCGGTAAAGGAGTTAAAAGGATTTCAAAAAGTATTTTTAAAAAAGGGCGAATCAAAGGAAGTAATGTTTACTTTAACAGTTGATGATCTGCGTTTTTATAATGACAAGCTGCAATACATATATGAACCCGGCGACTTTAAACTTTTTATTGGGGGCAGCTCTGATAAAACAAAGGAGGCCGATTTTAAATTGGTAAAATAGCACCGTTACTGAATGTATAACCCCGTAAGTGGTTGAAGACCCTGGCGGTGATTATTTCTTAATTAAAAGACATTGAATGCTATATGATTAACTAAAAAGAAACTCCACATCTTCCTTAGTTAACTCTTTTACAAAACCATCCGTATCACCAATTAAGTTTTCACTCAATTCTTTTTTGGTTTGTTGTAACTGGATGATCTTTTCTTCAATGGTATCCTTACAGATCATTTTGTAAGCAAATACTTTTTTTGTTTGCCCGATACGGTGCGTACGGTCAATGGCCTGTTGTTGTACAGCATTGTTCCACCAGGGATCAAAAAGAAAGACATAGTCAGCAGCTGTCAATGTAAGACCGGTATTGCCCGCCATTAAGCTGATCAAAAATATATTGGTGGTATTACCTTCCTGCTGAAAATTTTCTACCATGGCGGTCCGTTGCTTTGGCGTACTGCTGCCTTCAAGCAAGTAAAAGGCAACTCCTTTTTTAGTGAGTGTACCAGCCACCAGATGTAACATAGAAGTGAACTGTGAAAATACCAGTACCTTATGATTGCCAAGATTGACAATCTCATCCAGCAGCACATTCGTTTTTACAGATTCATCTGTTGTTTGTTCTTCTTTTGGTAATAACAAGGGCGAACTGCAAACCTGCTTTAGTTTCATGATACCTTGCAGTACTGCCAGCTTGCTTTTTCCCAGCCCTTCACTTTTTATATTCAGGAACAAATTGCTTTTGATGCTGTCTCTTATTTCATCATACATGTTTTTTTGCGCCGTACCCATATTGCACCATAATACCGATTCGGATTTTTCCGGCAGGTCTTTGGCCACCTGCTCTTTGGTACGGCGGAGGATAAACGGTGCCGTTAGTTTCTGCAGCATCCATATTTTTTCTTCGTTTCTGTCACGGTCAATGGGATCTGCATATTCCCGTTTAAAAAACTCCCTGTTGCCAAACATGCCGGGCAATAAAAATTCTAATTGAGAATAAAGATCAAACGTATTGTTCATTACCGGCGTACCGCTTAATGCCACCCTGCACACAGCCTGCAGCTGGCTCACTGCTTTGGTTATTTGTGCAGATGGGTTTTTTATATTGTGACTTTCGTCCACTACTGCGGTATCAAATATAATGTTGCAGAGATATTCCACATCAGACCGCAATGTGCCATAACTGGTAATGCACACATCATATTTTTCTTTGTTAATGTTGCTGATGTCTCTTGCGTTTCCATGATGTACATAGGTGCGCAGGTGGGGTGTGAATTTAATTATTTCTTTTTGCCAGTTATATATCAAGGATGATGGACAAATGATAAGGGCCAAAGCATTGCTTTTTTGTTGCAACCTGTCGGCAATAAAACAAATGGTTTGTAATGTTTTACCAAGACCCATATCGTCCGCCAGGCAGGCACCGGCATTTACCTCCGCCATCATCTTCATCCACTCAAATCCCTTTTGCTGGTAAGCCCGTAAGGTTGCCTGTACTAAGGCCGGTACAGGATAAAGGATGCTGTCTGGCTGTTGCCAGCGTTGCCATTTTGCCCACCAGCTTTCACTAACGGTTACCTTTAGGTCCTGGTTGCCGTTTTCCTTTTCGTGTTCTGTTATTGCAAGCCATTGGGGCACTTGAAGAGCCGTTTTATTAATGACCTTACTATGTTTTACAATGGTGGCATACTCTGCCAGCCAGGCATCCGGGAAAACACCCAACGCACCGTCTTTCAGCATTGCGGCACGCTGACCAGCGATTAATATCTTCTGCAGTTCTGCCAATGGAACGGCTTCTTCACCAAACTGTAATTTGAAACTGACTGTCAAAATGCTGCTGTCTTTTTCCAGCACCGCTATCGTAGTAACTGGCTTGTGTGCCGAGTAACGGAAATGAGTGAGCATATCAATACCCACCAGTTCAATATTCATCTCAAGCAGCTGGTGATACACTTTTAAAAACCATTGTTTCTTTTGGGCTTCGGCAAAAGATATATGATAGTACCCATTCAGTTGTTTGGGGAAATTTGGATGAAGCGCTTCCAGTTGTTTTTTAAAATTAGTTTCTGCTTCTTTGTTTCTTTTTACAACGATTGCCTCTCCATTCACGGTTGTTTCCAATGTTTCTTTCCAGGAGCCTTCTGCTAAATAACCATCATACAACCATTGTGGTGTAAATACTAAAAAGGAATTGCTTATCTCACTTAATAAAACCCTTTGGATAGGTAATACTTCAATTGTTTTTACTTGGAACAGGTTATTTCTTTCCACTTCGTAGTCGTCTTCGAGCCTGCTTAAAATATGTTGTGCAAATAATGAAGCGTCCTGCGCATATTGTGCCGGATTATTTTGTAATAACCATTCAATGGTTTGATAGTCTTTAAACGATAAAAAGAAATACTCATTCTTGCTTTCCAGCAAAAAATGAAAACGGCGAAAATCGGCCAGGTTGTACCGGGTATTGTTTATTAATACCCAGGTGGTCAGTTGCAAACCATTTTCCATGAACACTTCAAACTGCAATTGAGTTTTGTAGGTACTGAAAATGCAGGGTGCTACTAATACATTTCCTGTGGCAGGGTTGGGCACCTGGTGGTACCATTTGACCAATGGTAAAAATGGTTTAAGTATTTCTAATTGCTGTACCAGCCGTCTTGTGTAGGCCGGCAATAGAAATTGGCGCAATGGCACACCCGATTTTTGTGCTTTGTGTTTGCGGATTATTTCCTCTTCAATTTTCACCAACGCAGCTTCTGCAAAGCCATCCAATGCATCTTTTGCAGGTTTGGGCAGGTTGCCATATTGCCTGCGCACAACAGCATCATCAAATGAGGTGATATCATACCTGGTGATGCCGGTTGCTTTGTGTATTCGGATAGAGCGCAGTATGTCTTTTCTGCTGGTTAAATGCAGTGGACAAAAAAGAATGGCGGTTTTAATACCAGTAGATTGTGTTGCCATAGTTAAGGGCAGCAAATGTAGGAGGTAAGAAGCAGAGAAAAATAAGAAAGTGAGCTTTAAACTTTTATAGAAATCGGGTATAAAAAAGCCCCCGTTTTTCAACGAAGGCTTATTAAAGTGCTGTAAGGGAAATTTGAATTTTTTGAGGCAGTTGGTCCCCAACAAGGTTGGGGATACAAAGTTCGGTAGTCGACCCCGGTCGTGCCAACATGCTGCTAAACACGGCTCTATACTTCGTTTATCCTTACCCCCGGCAGGCAAGCTGTTTTCCTCACCCCCGAGACAGAGGGCCGCTGTCATTAAGATTCATTTATGAGCATAAAAAAAGCCCCCGTTTTTCAACGAAGGCTTATTAAAGCGCTGTAGGGGAAATTTGAATTTTTTGAGGCAGTTGGTCCCCAACAAGGTTGGGGATACAAAGTTCGGTGGTCGACCCCGGTCGTGCCAACACGCTGCTAAACACGGCTCTATACTTCGTTTATCCCTACCCCCGGCAGGCAAGCTGTTATCCTCACCCCCGAAACGGGGGGCCGCTGTCATTAAGATTCATTTATGAGCATAAAAAAAGCCCCCATTTTTCAACGAAGGCTTATTAAAGCGCTGTAGGGGGAG
>JAKQJG010000075.1 GCA_029561305.1 Bacteroidota bacterium
ATTATTCCACCGTCACACTCTTTGCCAGGTTCCTCGGCATATCCACATTATACCCTTTGGCAACACCCACATAATAAGAAAGCAGCTGCATCGGTATCACACTCAGCATGGGCGCAATGATCTCATCAGCAGGTGGCACAAAAAATACATCGTCTGCTATACCTGGAATGACTTCATCGCCTTCTGTAATAACAGCGATCACTTTTCCCTTACGGGCTTTAATTTCCTGCATATTACTTACGATCTTTTCGTGGTAACTGTCCTTAGTGGCAACAAATACTACAGGCAGTTTATCCGTTACCAATGCAATAGGACCGTGTTTCATTTCTGCAGCAGGATAACCTTCTGCATGTATGTAAGAAATTTCTTTGAGCTTCAGGGCTCCTTCCAGCGCAATCGGGAAATTGTAACCACGACCAAGGAACAAGGCATCATAGGCATCCTTGTATTTTTCAGCGATCACTTTTACAGCTTCCGCATTACCTAATATAGCCTCTACTTTTTCGGGTACGGCTTCCAGTTCAAATAATAAATGGCGGAAACGCTCCTCACTGATCGTTTTATTTTCTTTTGCAATTTTTAAAGCCATCATGGTAAGCACTGCCAACTGACCGGTAAATGCTTTCGTACTGGCAACGCCTATCTCAGGACCAGCATGCGTATAAGCACCACCGTGACTGAGCCTTGCAATAGAAGAGCCAACAGCATTAACGATACCAAAAATAATGGCGCCCTGTTCTTTTGCTTTTTCAATGGCCACCAGTGTATCTGCCGTTTCACCGCTTTGTGAAATAGCGATGATGATATCTCCTTTATTGATCACCGGGTTGCGGTAGCGGAATTCAGATGCATATTCCACTTCCACGGGTATGCGGCACAGCTCTTCAATGATATATTCAGCTACCAGGCCTGCATGCCAGCTGGTACCGCAGGCCACGATCATGATACGTTTGGCGTTCTTAAAAGCCTCTATATTATTCTGCACACCGCTCATACGGATAATACCTTGTGAAGCGTCTATACGTCCCCGTAAACAATCGTGAATGGTGGTGGGTTGTTCAAATATTTCCTTCAACATAAAATGGTCGTAGCCGCCTTTTTCAATCGCCGCCAGTTCCATATCAAGTTTGGTGATGAAGGGAGTGATCTTTTCGTTGCCGAGATTTTTTAATATCAGTTCATCTGGTCTTACAATGGCCAGTTCGTAGTCGTTTACATATACCACTTCTTTGGTGTATTCCAGCATGGGGCTGGCATCACTGCCTAAAAAATGTTCGCCCTTTCCAACACCGATTACCAGCGGGCTTCCTTTTCGTGCTGCAATAATAGTTTGCGGATCATCCTCATCAATTAATAAGATACAGTAAGCGCCTGTGATCCTTTTTAATGCGATCCGTACTGCTTCTTCAAGCACACAGTCATTATTTTTCCTGATATCTTCAATAAAATTAAGCAGTACTTCTGTATCTGTATCACTGCTGAAAGTGTACCCTTTATTCAGCAAGTCTTTTTTCAATTGTGCATAGTTCTCAATGATACCATTATGTATCATGGCTAGTTTGCCGCTGGCACTGGTGTGGGGATGGGCATTGCGGTCATTGGGTTCGCCATGTGTGGCCCACCTTGTATGACCAATACCGATATGAGAATGCAGGTTGGCGCCTACCACAAATTCCTCCAGGTCGGCCACTTTGCCTTTCTTTTTATATACTTTCAATCCACCATTGAGCAATGCCACACCGGCGCTGTCGTAGCCACGATATTCCAGTCTTTTTAATCCTTTTATTACTACCGGGTAAGCTTCCCTGGGGCCTGTATATCCTACTATTCCGCACATATATTTAATTGTTTTGTACTGTTAAGACCGTTATTGTATGAAAAAAACCACATCAGCGCATTGCATAGCAATGAACCCGGCTTTTATAAAAGCCTGCAATGTAACGAAAATAGGGGTATGCTTGGTATGTGGAAGCCGGTGTAAGCTTTTTGCTTTTGTGACCAGGCTTTCATAAAGGTTTAAAATACCCTCTGGAGGGTATGCCACGATACCTCAGTAAAAATATATTTACATTTTACTAAACCTAAACCTATTTAAATGAAAAAGTATTTATTGCTTGCCGGTTTTGCAGTATTGGCACTCTCCTCTTTTGCACAAACCCCGGCCAAAGAATGGTCAAAAAAATTTCCCGGTAATGTTAAGTGGTACCAGATCTCTGATGCAGGCATCCTGATCGTTTGCACCGGAGATGCTTTGTATGGACTTAATCCTGAGACAGGAGAAGAGACATGGAAAGTAGACAAGCTGGATGATGTGAAGGAAGAAAACTATGATGCAGTGGAAGGCACCCCCTATGCAGCCATTATTAAAAGCAGTATGTTCAAGGGCAACCAGCATACCATTATAGATATCACCACCGGCAAAGTAATTGCCAGCTCCCCCGATTTTGATATCCTGAATATTATAAAACGCATACACATTAAAGAACTGAATGCAATGATGATGTATGGCTTCAGTAAAAGCAATGGCAAACCAACCATGGTAATGTTCTCTTTAGCTGATGGCAAAAAAATATGGGACCAGAAAAAACTGTTTGAAAAAAACAGTGAAGAAGTAGTAAGCAACGGACTTGCCGTTGACGATGGTATCTATATCGCCACCACTAAGAACTTGTACAAACTAAATCCCGCTACAGGCGAAGTACTCTGGAGCCAGGACAGGAAAACAGAAAAGCCTGTGGCTGCGATGATTGAAAGCAAGGGTACGTTTGGAAAAAAATCAAGAGTGGATCTTAGTTCGATGGCGACTTCTTCCAGTGCACAATTCTTTCTTCGCCCGGAGGAAAAAGGACGGATCTGGTTTTGGAACCAGGAAGCATTGTTTGCATTTAACCCTGCTGATGGAAAGTTGCTGACAAAAGAAGTAGAGCTGGAATCGCCGGTAGGTTATATCCTGTATGATACGCATGGCATGCTGGTAGCAACAGCCGAAAAAACACAGAAAGACATGGCCAAAGGTGGCGGCGGGGGTGGCCTGCTCGGCAAAATTAAAAGCAGTGGTGGTGGAAAAAACAGGGCGACTTTGCTTTGTATTGATCCTGCAACAGGAGACAGTAAATGGAAAGATGAAATAGATTTGAAAGGAGATGTGAATGCGTATAAATTGATCGGCAATAAACTGATACTGGCTACACAAAAAGACAATGGCGATAACTATATCAGCCTGGTTGACCTGGATGCAGGCAAATCTGTTACTAAAAAACCTTTATCAGTAAATGGCGATATCCGTGATCTTCAAATAGTACCACAAGGGTTGTATTACAGAACCAGTGACGAAATAAATATCCTGGATATTGAAAGCGGCAATAAAAACTGGAAGAAAGGATTTAAAGTAAAACATTGCGTTGGTGACAATGCCAATAACAAACTGGGCTATGTATTTGCCAACGATATCATTTACAAAGTGGATTTTGAAAAAGGTGATATTGAAGAATGGGTAAAAGATGTAAAATTTGAAGGCAAGGAAGACCCAACAGGTTTGCAGGTGAGAGAGAATGGTATATTGGTAACATCTGAACAGAATGCGAGTTTATTTTCAACCGATGGAAAATTACAATGGCACTCTTTTAATAAAGCACCGGGCAAAACACTCACAGGCAAAATGCTGAGTGGTCTTGGTGGACTTGCCTCTGCTATGATGGCGGCGCAACAGGCTGCAGAAGCTGCACAACTCAGTTATGCAAAAGGCTACTATGGAAGTACCAGTCCTTCTGTTGACCAGAGTATTAAAAATGCCAATGCCAACGCATCCAATTTTGCAGGAGCAGCCGCGGCTAGTTTTGCGGCTATAGGCAAACGTTTTAAAGCCACCAGGCAGGCCAATGATTTTATGGCAGTGATGACGGTATTGGGAAACAACAATCAAAACAGCAGTGCCGGTTGTGTGATCGTTAGTAAAACGGATGGAAAAAATATCTCCAGCGTTTTACTGGGTGATAAAACACCCGACTATAAACTGGATGAACTGGGAAGGATGATCTACCAGAAAAGTGAGAGTGATGTGATTAAAGGTTTTAAGTTTTAGAAAATACCAGACCAGACAAATACAACACAACAGCCCCCCACCATGGTGAGGGGCTGTTGCTTTTTATTGATTGCTGGTTAGTGGATAATAAATATTGATTAGGGAAATCATTGGGTCATTTGTCTTGCATGACCCGTCATATATATAAACTGTAAGCAGTATCTATTTCAAACTATCAACCGGCACCAGGTTTTTATAATCCCAGAAAGAAGCAACATTAACTATCATCCATTGACCGTTTATTTTCTCCATAATCCGGGTGTCCTTGCTAAGCGTGTATGTTTGTTGTCCATCATTAATATTGTACTGGTTCCATATGAGCGTGGCAAGACTATCTGTAAAAAAATGCACTATCATATTACGGCGCTGTACCACCGGGTGGCTGCTGCTGGCACCCACTGGCAAGGGGTTATTTTTTATATACTGACCAATTTTATCATCCACTTCTGTCCAGCCACTCTTTGCATCCACGGTACCATCACTGTTGTTCCATGCCTGGAAAGCATAATCTTTTTGTGCAAAACATTCTTTCCAGCAGTTGTAGTCCCTTTTGTAAAAACAACCGGTTTCTTTTTCAATTACCTGCATGATGGCAGCTTTTTCTTTTGCCTCATCAAATACTGTATCAGGGGTTTCTTCTTTTTTTGGCTGGTTGCAGGCGCAGGCAAACAGCAGCAACGCAATCATTGGTAAACGCATATTAGTTTTATTTTTTAGTGAAGAATGTAATTGATCATTGCCAGGATATTCAGCGCTGTATTTCCACTGCTATCACTTCCTTCTTCCCGGCAATCCTTAAAACTTCCAATTGATACATGCCTGCTGCAATTGATGTTGGCAGTTGAAATGTTTTAGTTACAAAACCACCGTTATGCTGCCATTGCTGTGTGAATATGCTTTGGCCGTTGTGGCTGGTAAAGCAGGCACTGTATCGACCTGGTGCTTGCTTATTCAGTCGCAGATTGATGGTGTTACCAGTAACAGGATTGGGATACACATACATACCTCCACCATTTTCAACCATGCAGGCTTTTACAATATCACTGTACAGCACTCTCCCATCCATACCGGTAGCTTTAATACGGTAGTAATAAGTGCCGGTTGCAGGTGTCCTATCGAGCCATTGATTTTGTAACTGCGGTGGCTGGTGCCCGTTAGCAGATGGGCGCATCATGACGGTAAAATCCATGCCGCTGAGGGACCGCTCCACTTCATACTGCTCAATACCAAAATCATCTTCCATCTCCCACTGCACTTCTATATCTTTTTCTTTTACTGCAGCAAATACATGCTTAAACCTTGCCGATTTTTTAAACAGCAACCTGAATCTTGCCGCAGATATACTTGCACTGTCAGCATTTACAGTAAAATAATAGCGTGTGCTGCCTTCCAATGCAACAGGCAGGTAGCGGCGCAGGTAAGTATCTTCCAAAAACGCTTTCATTTGGTTTGGCATATTCAATTCATCCGCTTTTATTTCCAGCACGTAATTCCTTTGTTTCATTTGCCCGCTGCTGATAAAGATGGTATCATTGAAATTTGGCCGAGGCCTGTTTTGGATGGCGTAGAACTTATTATCAAATGCAATGGCAAGGTTCTCTGTAAAGTTTTTGTTCTTTTCTGTATTGGCTACTTGTGGCGACGCTTCCATTTTAATGACAATTCCATCATTCAGCGACTCGCTGCTGTCTGCATTTACCACATACAGGTTGATGCTTAACAGGCGAACGGGTCGGTAGAGTACATTATCACCTAGTGTTGATTTATGGTTTTCATTGATGGTAATAGTACCGGTATAATTCACCATAAAGGCAGAGCCAGAGGATATATCGCCTTTATTATTGGCGAATGTGCTACCTGACAGCACAGGTGCAACTGTATAAGTTTGTGAACCGCCATTGTATGAACCATAACTCACCCATCCGCCCACATTGCTGCTGCCCGCCAGGTTGGCATCCCATACATAAAATACATCTGGCAAACCAGGATTGTCTGCTACAATCTGATGAAAGTTAATTGGTGAAGCATAAGGGTTGCCAATCACTGTCCAGCCATTGCACACAATTGTTTGCGGGCCTGTTTTTAATTGGCCTTTGGGCCGTAAGGTAGTAACAGTAGCGGTTACCCCCACACCTGCCACCTGTATGCTTCTGTCGCCCCGCACAAAGAGCATATAACCTGGCTGGTCGTTGATCAATCCGTTGTTAGCGCCCGGCGTGGTGCCAATGGTTCCGGAAGGGAAGCCTCCCCAGTTGGTACCGTTGTAATACCTGATGGATGGATTATTGGTACTGCCCTGGTCGTATCCATCCGCTACATTATAAGTTGTACTTTTTGTAATGGTGGTACCAAAACCTGCTGCAGGATTTACTGGTGTCACCCGATTGGCATTACTTACGCCTTCCTGCCAGGCCTGGTTGATAGTAAGATTGGTGGCTGTACTCAATGGCGCCGTTATTAAACGCCATGCCCTGTGCGGAGGAATATATCTTTCCACCTCAAATTTGCCGGTGCCGGTATAAGAGAATGCCACACCTGGTGAAATGGAAGCCACCCTTGCAGTTGAGGTCGCGTCAGAGTTCAATGTGATGGTGGCATTGTCGAT
>JAKQJG010000081.1 GCA_029561305.1 Bacteroidota bacterium
TTCAGGTCGGCAATGATCTCTTTCTTTACATCGTCTTCCAGCCACTGGTCAAAGGTTTCGGCCTCGTACTTGTCCATTTTATTAAACACGGTGATGGTGGGTTTGTCGGCGGCGCCCAGCTCGGCCAGTGTTTTGTTCACCACTTTCAGCTGCTCTTCAAATTGCGGGTGCGACATGTCCACCACATGCAACAGAATATCGGCTTCCCTTACTTCATCGAGGGTGCTTTTAAAACTTTCTACCAGGTGATGCGGCAGTTTGCGAATAAAACCAACGGTATCGCTTAGCAGAAAAGGCGTTTGCTCGAACACCACTTTACGGGTGGTGGTGTCCAGTGTGGCAAAGAGTTTGTTCTCTGCAAATACATCACTTTTACTCAGCAGGGTCATTAGCGTGGATTTGCCTACGTTGGTATATCCTACCAGCGATACCCGGATGAACTCTCCTCTTTCTTTTCGTTGGGTGAAAGCCTGTCTGTCGTATTCGCCTAAGCGTTTGCGTAAGAGACTGATCTTGTTCTTTACAATACGGCGGTCGGTTTCAATTTCTGTTTCACCGGGACCCCTGGTGCCTACACCACCACCCTGCCTTTCTAAGTGTTTCCACATCCCTTTTAAGCGGGGCAGGATGTATTGGTATTGCGCCAGTTCCACTTGTGTTTTTGCCTGGGCGGTTTTGGCCCGGTTGGCAAAAATGTCGAGGATGAGGTCGCTGCGGTCGATGGTTTTTACGCCGGTCACCTTTTCGATGTTTTGTATTTGTGAGCCGGTGAGCTCATCATCAAATACCACCAGGTCCACATCTTTGTGACCGTCGAGGTACTTTTTGATTTCTTCCAGTTTGCCCTTGCCCACAAAGGTCTTGCTATCCGGGTGGGCGAGTTTTTGAGTATAGCGTTTTACAGCAGTCACGCCGGCCGTAGTGGCTAAAAAAGCCAGTTCATCTAAATATTCATTTAGCTGCTGTTCAGTTTGGTCGGGGGTTATAACGCCCACGAGTACTGTTTTTTGTTCCTGTTGAAATTTCTTTTTTTCTATCAAAGCCAATAAGTTTTTTAGCCACGAATGGCACGAATGAACACGAATAAAACAAGGTTAGCCACAGATTGCACGGATTAACACAGATGAATACAGGTTAGCCACGAATGGCACGAATGAACACGAATAGAACCAGTTTAGCCGAATTACGAATAAACACAAATTTTGCCACAGATCACACGGATTAACACAGGTAAATATTGACTAGCTACACATGCCGGCCGATCAAGTGGGAATACTTCGACTCTGCTCAGTACAAGAATGTTGCCACGGATGCACGGAAAAAATGAGTTGGCTTTGCCTATCTTGAAAAACAGCATGATACCTGTTTTCCGGAATAATTAAAGAACTTACTATAGCACCAACTACTTCTATCAAAAAGGTTCTTCTTCCATGTTTCCGTGGCATTAACCAACGGGCAAAAATAAAGCGTTCCGGTGTGGGAACGCTTTGAGTTATCGTAAAAAATAAAATTAGTTTTTAACGGTGGCTTCAGGTGAGTGTATCCATTTCTGCATTTCCTCGCAGGTTTTGAAGTCTTCGTCTATTTTCACGTAATAAGTAGGGATCTTTTCGGCAAACCATTTTTCGAGTTCATCACTCTTTTTTTCTTCGAGTGCCCGCTGTGCTATTTTGTTGTAATCGTCTTTGATATTTTCCCTGTGCGGTTCGCTCTTGCTCTTTAAGTACACTACCCTCACGCCCTTCTTGCCCCGCTGGTCGGTAAATTCTGCCGGCTGGCTGTATTCGTTCAGGTTCAAAATTTTCATCATGATCACCATGTCCTTATCCAGCTGGTCGAATGTAAGATAGGTACTGCCTTCCGGACCAGTGATCATACCGCCGGTGAATTTGTTGGATTCATCTTCACTGTACCTGTTTACCGCTTCGCCAAAACTGATGGCATTGGTGAGCATCCTGGCCCGTATAGAATCCAGTTTTTGAATGGCCGCCCTGGTTTCGGTGGGCGTTACTTGAGGGATCTTTAAAATATGCCTGATCACCGCATCATCACCAGCCCTGTTCACCATTTGAATGATGTGGTAGCCAAATTTACTTTTGAACGGGTTGGAGATCTGACCTTCTTTTAATGAAAAAGCCTTGGCCAAAAAAGTAGGGTCCCACTGTTTTTCATTCCGGTTGATCTCATACTGTCCTGCTTTGTCTTTGCTGCCGGGATCGTCTGAATATAAGGCAGCCAGGGTTTTCATATCCCTTTTGCCGCTTTCGAGTTGCGTTTTGAATTCTTTCAACTGCTCCATGGCATATTCATCGGCATCCCGACTGGCCTTGGGATATAAAACAATTTGCCCTATCTCTACTTCACTTTCATAAAAAGGCAGACTGTCTTTGGGTATTTTATCGAAATAAGCTTTTACTTCATTGGGGGTAATGCGCACATTCTCCACTATTTTATTCCGCATGGCACCGGCCAGTTTCCTGTCGCGGAAGCCCTCTTTGAAATCTTCTTTTAACTGGTACAAAGTACGACCGGCAATTTCTTCCAGCTTTTCTTTGGAGCCATACATATTGATAAAACCACGGATCTGG
>JAKQJG010000183.1 GCA_029561305.1 Bacteroidota bacterium
TATCTCACTTCTCCACATGCCTTATCGGAATCGCCTCCTTCCCATCCAGCACGATAAAATTATACACCGGGAAGGCATCGATATCCAATGTAATATTAAAAGCATTTTTTGGTCCATCAGTTTTTGGAAATGAAACTACAAGGCTGTCACCCACCCTGTCCACGCTGTATTGAGTTCCATCAAATGCAGCATCCAGGCAACTTTCAAACACATACCTTTCGCCGGCAATATTACTGAGCATGCTGCCGGCTTTTTCACCCGGACTGCAATCGCCCATTTTTTCAAACGTTAGTTTGTGATTGATAAAGGCTTCGTTGTTGTTGCAGGAAAAAATCAATGCAACAAGCAGGAATAAAAAAGTATGCTTCATGTTATAAATATTTCATGTAGGTTGCTAAGTCCTTATCACCTCGTCCGCTCAAACAAATCACCACCACATCCTCTTCCTTCAACTCCATTTTGTTCAACACAAAAAAAGCATGCGCAGTTTCCAATGCTGGGATGATACCTTCCATTTTGCTTACTTCAAACGCCGACTGCAAGGCTTCCTCATCTGTTGCACTCATGAATATTCCCCTGCCGCTCTTATATAAATGCGCATGCAAAGGGCCAATACCAGGATAATCCAATCCGGCTGAAATGCTGTGCGGCTCTGTCACCTGGCCATCCGCCGTTTGCATCAATAAACTTTTACTGCCATGCAAAATACCTGGTGTGCCCAACTGTGTGGTGGCTGCACTCATACCACTGTTGATACCACAACCTGCTGCTTCCACGGCCACTAACTTAACTGATTCATTGTTTAAGAAATGATAAAATGCACCGGCTGCATTGCTGCCACCACCCACACATGCTATCACATGCGTTGGTAATTCATTGCCCGTTTTTTCCAGCAATTGTTGTTTGATTTCTTCACTGATGATGCTCTGAAATCTGGCTACCATATCCGGATAAGGATGTGGTCCCACTACGCTGCCGATAATATAGTGCGTATCCACCGGGTTATTGATCCAGTCCCTGATGGCTTCGTTGGTGGCATCTTTCAAAGTCTTGCTGCCGCTGGTTGCAGGTATCACGGTGGCGCCCAGCATTTTCATCCTGGCAACATTGGGTGCCTGCCTTTCAATATCTTTTTCACCCATGTACACAATGCATTCCATTCCTTTTAAGGCACACACTGTTGCTGTGGCCACGCCATGCTGACCAGCACCAGTTTCTGCGATGATCCTTTTCTTACCAAGGCGTTGCGCCAATAAAATCTGGCCGACTGTATTGTTGATCTTATGTGCACCGGTATGACAAAGATCCTCTCTCTTTAGATAAATATTGGTATTGAATTTTTCACTGAGTCTTGCTGCAAAGAACAAAGGTGTGGGTCTGCCGACATAGTCTTTTAATAATTGATCGTATTCTTCTTTGAATGAAGGTTCTTTCATTATTTCCAGATAGTTCTCCTGCAGTTCTTTCACATTGGGGTACAACATTTCTGGAATGTAGGCACCACCAAAGGCTCCGTAATAGCCCTGTTCGTTGACGCTGAAATTATTTTCTTTTGTTGCCATCATTTGAAATTTTGTTTAACATCGCCTGCTTGCCGGCAGGTAGCTTGTGTCACTTCCCGATAACTTCGGGATGCTGCATTGTGCAACCTTACCGAATTTTAAAATACAATGTCCGCCTTTCGGCGGACCCTCGTCGACACCGCACTGCGCACTACGGTGGGTTTCACCCGCCGCTACCAATATATCGCCCCTACGGGGCTAACTGCAAACCTTAATTAAATCTCTGCTCTTCTGTGTCAGCATTTTCCTTTTAAAAGACACCAAATCCGGAACTGCGGCGGGTTTCACCCGCTGCTACCAATATATCGCACCTACGGGGCTGGTTGCAAACCCTAATTAAACCTCTGCTCTTCTGTATCAGCATTTTCTTTTTAAAAGACACCAAATCCGGAACTGCGGTGGGTTTCACCCGTTGCTACCAATATATCGCCCCTACGGGCTGGTTGCAAACCCTAATTAAACCTCTGCTCTTCTGTGTCAGCATTTTCCTTTAAAAGACACCAAATCCGGAACTGCGGCGGGTTTCACCCGCAGCTACCAATATATCGCCCCTACGGGGCTAATTGCCAATCCCCATAAAACCTCTAGTCTTCCCTATTACCATTTTTTGTATTAACAACCCCGAAGCCCAGCGCTGAAGCAAACAAAAACAATTTGAACTTTCGGGCTCTTAAGCCCCTCCTTTGGAGGGGTTTGGGGAGGCTAATACTAACTCCAAAAATTTCAGATCCAGCCATCTTCCAAACTTCCAGCCCACTTCTTTAAAATGCGCCACTTCTACAAAGCCAAATTTTTTATGCAGCGCAATGCTGATCTCATTCTCTGCATCTATACCTGCTACAATTGCATGAATACCCAGTTGCCTTGCCGCTTCGATCAATGGAGGCAATAACAAGTTGGCCACTCCTTTACCGCGACTGTCTGCAGCTACATATACAGAATTCTCTACTGTTTTACTATAACCGGGCCAGGGCCGAAACGAACCAAACGTGCTAAAGCCCAAAACCTTGCCAGCTTCCTCCGCCACAAAAATGGGAAAGCCCTGTTGCTGTCTTTGTTCAAACCACTCGGTACGCATTTGTAAAGTATGGGGTTCGTAATGCCACACTGCAGTTGTATTTGCAATGATGTCATTATAAATATCCAGCATGGCTGGCAGGTCTTGGTCTGTTGCAAGTCTTATTAGCATTGTTGAATTGCTACATTGTTAAATTGTTGTTTGACACGATCTCCGCATTGCCCAATAAAGATTTTTAGTACAAGTGTATCCCGACCTATGGTTGGGGCAATAAAGCCAAATAGCTATTCAAAACCCTGGCTCAAAAAAATTACCAA
The DNA here is from genome assembly GCA_029561305.1 of Bacteroidota bacterium. Taxonomy (GTDB): domain Bacteria; phylum Bacteroidota; class Bacteroidia; order Chitinophagales; family Chitinophagaceae; genus Ferruginibacter. Next base: position 2,898 of record JAKQJG010000183.1, read on the forward strand.
CCCAGTGCCTTCTTCAACTGTAGTATCAATCCCATATCTTTTACACCGGGTTCTTTTTCAAAATGAGTGTTGATATTAATACCATAAAAATCAGGATGTTTTATTTTCTTTATCGCGGCTGCATCTTCCACAGTAATAACACCACCAATAAAAAATGGTTTTTCAATCTTTGCTTTAGCCAATATTTTCCAGTCGAATTTCTTAGCTGTATTTTCAAATAAATAGTAATCGCACACTTCATCGTATTCAGCCACCATTTCGTCTATATCCATTTTTTCATCGGCAAGCTGGAATGTTTTTATCACTTCCACTTCCTCGGAAAGATCTGCACATACTTCTGTGTTCTCATTGCCATTCAATTGTATCACATCCAGGCCATATGCATCAATAGCATCCAGCATATCGATCATTTCAGCATTATTGAATACGCCTGTTTTTTTAACATCGAAATCAGATTCCTTTAAATCATCTGCTGGTATTTTATCACCCAGGAACCGAACAGAATCTTTTTGAAAATCGAGACCTGCAAAGTCAATGTTCAATCCATCTAACTGCTGCAGTTGTTTTAATTGTGTAATGCCACAAACTTTAATATTCATAATTGTTTTTTATTGTAAGGCCTGTATAAATGTTTTTACTTTATCTAAATCCTTGTGACCCGGACTGATCTCAAACTTACTGTTGATATCCACTGCAAACAAGGCTTTTGCCTCGGGCTGTGCTGCAAAGTCCTTTAACTTCTGTGCGTCATCCGGCTCAATGCCGCCGCTTAAAAAATATGGTTTGCCCACCTGCACATTCTTTAATTTATACCAGTTGAATTTTTTCCCGGTGCCGCCATACCCTGCGCCTTCTGTATCAAACAAAAACATGTCGCAAACATTCATGTATTCCTGTATGCGCCACTGTATATTGTCGCTTTCACTCACCCGGAATGCCTTTACCACCGAAATATAATCTGCAATCTTTTCACAGTACCTTGCACTTTCATCTCCATGCAACTGTACCATATGCAGCCTGCATTCATCCACCATGTGTAATACTTCGTCAATAGTGGCATTTACAAACACTCCCACTTTGTTTACATTGTTTACCTTTTTAATCTGGCTGGTGGTCATGTGCCGCAATGCATACCGCGGTGATTTAGGATAATAAATCAGGCCTGCAAAAGTAGCACCGATACCGTTTAGTTGCTGCAACTGATCTTCTTCGGTGATACCACAAACTTTTACTCTCATGAAACTTTTGCTTTTAATAGTTTTACAAAGGCAGCAAAAGCAATCGTTGGGTCAGGTTGTTTCATAAAGTTTTCGCCAATTAAAAAACCTTTGAAACCTGCATTTTTAAAAATACTGATTGTTTCCACATCATGTATCCCACTCTCCGCAATTTTTATTTTATCGCCGGGTATTTTTTTACTTAATTCTATTGACCGGTTAATATCAACTGTAAAAGTCCTGAGATCACGGTTATTAACACCTACTATTTCCGTGTCTTCACAAATATGCTGCAACTCATCTTCGTTATGAATTTCGAGCAATACCTCAAGTCCCAGCTTTTTTGCATAGACTGCCAGTTCTTTCACCCTTTCCGGTGATAGACAGGCGGCAATCAGCAAGATCACATCTGCTCCAATGGCTTTTGCTTCCAGTACCTGGTATTCGTCAATGATAAATTCCTTTCGCAAAATCGGGATATTATTCACCCGGGCTTTTTGCAGGTCTTCATTTGATCCGCCAAAGAATTTTCCATCTGTCAAAACCGACAAACAACTTGCACCATATTCAGCGTATGCTTTTGTCACCGCCACCACATCTGCGGTATCATTGATCATACCTTTTGAAGGCGATTGCCGTTTGAATTCTGCAATGATACCCGTTTTGGTTTCATCCAGCAAAAATTGCTTTAAGGAATACGTTTGCCGGCTGAAACCAGGCAATTGTTGTAGTAAACCTGCTGGCTGTTGTTGTTTTGCAACAGCCACTTCCACTTTTTTATGTTCAATTATTTTTTCAAGAATATTCATAGCGTTCTACACTCTTTTATATTAACCCAAATTGCGAAAAGCTCAGCTTATTTAAGCTGTTATTTTCTGCAAACATTCATAGGCCCTTCCACTTTCCAAACTCTCAACAGCCAGCTGGTAACAATCTTCATAGCTGCTGTACTTTCCTGTACATTGAAGTGCCATCGCAGCATTTGCCAGCACAACGGCATTCTGCGCCCATGTGCCCTGTCCTTTTAATATACTGAGGAAAATTTTTGCGGCTTCTTCCACACTGTTGCCGCCAGAGATATCCCTTGCATTGACCATGCGTTTGCCTAAAGCTTCTGCACTTAGTATCTGTTCTCCTTTATTCGTAATCACTTTTGTATCGCCTGTTAATGAAATTTCATCATAACCATCCAGGCTGTGAATAATAGTGAAATTATTATCTGTTTGCTGCAACAGGTAATTGTATATCCTCGCCATTTCTAAACTATACACCCCTACCAACTGGTGCTTTGGAAAGGCGGGATTGACCATTGGTCCAAGCATATTAAAAAAAGTGCGCACACCTAAATTTTTTCTTATTGGTCCCACTGCTTTTAGTGCCGGATGAAATAAAGGCGCATGTAAAAAGCAAATACCAGCTGTTTCGATTTCTTTCTTCAGTTCATCTTTGGCAGTCTTGAATGTATATCCCAACTGTTCCATCACATTGCTGCTGCCACTGATGGAAGAAGCTCCATAGTTGCCATGTTTTGACACTTTGTTTCCTGTACCGGCAACAATAAAACAACTCAAGGTTGAAATATTAAAAGTATCTTTTCCATCGCCCCCTGTACCAACGATATCAATGGTTTCATGACCATTCAGATCCACCCGCACACAGAGCTCCAGTAATGCATCCCTGAATCCTTCCAGTTCTTCAATGGTAATGCTCCGCATGAGATAGACGGTAATGAAAGAAGCGATCTCGCTTTCATTGTATGTCCCTTTGGAAATACTCAGCAGCACTTCTTTCGCCTGTGCAGAAGAAAGTGTTTTGTGCTCAAATAAGAAGTTTAATATTTTTTTCATGCCCCGTCTCTGTTAGCAAACCGTGAACTTATATTTATAGTTTATATGTTGATTTCCTGTCAAATTCTTCCTTTACGAATACTGACTGATTTCAAACACTCTAAATTTCCCGGCATTCATCCCGATTTTTATCGGGAGGGGATTTAGGGGCGTATTCTACTTCCCCAACCAATTCCTCATCATGCGCTCCCCATCCGGTGTCAGCACACTCTCCGGGTGAAACTGCACGCCCTGCACATCATATTTTTTATGTTGCATGGCCATGATAAAACCATTGTCATCTTCTGCAGTAATTTCTAATTCATCCAAAGGAAAATTTTCTTTTGATACGATCCAGCTATGGTAGCGGCCTACTTCAATTGTTTCGGGCAAATTATTAAAAACTGAATTCTCCGGGTGAGCCGCACTTAAGGGGCCACTCACCCTGATGGGCGTTGCCACCCCATGATAAACTTTATCGAGGTTGATCAGCTTACCGCCAAAGGCTTCGCCTATAGCCTGGTGACCTAAACAAACACCGAGAATAGATTTTGTAGCAGCATACGCTTTGATCAATGACAACAATAATCCAGCTTCCGCAGGAACGCCAGGACCAGGAGATAAAATGATCTTGTCGTACTCTTTTACTTTTTCCAAAGCAATTTCGTCATTGCGGAACACCTCCACTTTGTCATCGATGATCTTCTCTACCAAATGAACAAGGTTATAAGTGAAGGAATCATAATTATCAAAAACCAGAATCCGCCCGCTATTTTTCTGCATCATTAATTATTTATTATGAATAAATAAAAGTTCTAAAAAATGTTTTACTCCAAAAGCCTTACCAGGTGCTGGGGCATCATATATTCTGAGCCAGTATGATGGCCTGTTTTAATGCATTTAATTTATTATTTACTTCCTGCAATTCACTCTCCGGTTTGCTCGCCGACACAATACCTGCTCCTGCCTGGCAGGTAAGCGTGTTGTTCTTCGCTAAAAAAGTTCTGATCATGATAGCATGATTACAACTCCCATCAAAACCAATACTGCCAATAGCACCACCATAATAACTTCTCCCGGTTGATTCATACTCATTGATCAATTGCATCGCCTTAAATTTTGGCGCACCACTTAAGGTGCCGGCAGGAAAACTGACTGCAAGCATTTTAAAAGGATTGCTTCCTTCCGGTACTTTCCCTTTTACCTCACTCACCAAATGAATCACATGCGAATAATAATTTACCTTTTTAAACTCGGTCACTTCCACCTGGCTGCACATGCGGCTCAGGTCATTTCTTGCCAGGTCAACCAGCATTACATGTTCTGCATTTTCTTTTTCATCCTGTTCTAATTCAATCGCCAGTTGCTTGTCTTTTTCATCATTGCCAGTCCGCTTAAAAGTACCGGCAATAGGATGAACGATGGCAATGCCATTATCAATGATCAACTGGCTTTCGGGTGAAGAACCCATCAGTTTATAATCTCCATAATCAAAGTAAAAAAGATAGGGACCAGGATTGATACTCCGCAATGCCCGGTACACATTGAACTCGTCTCCTGTAAAAGATTGCTGAAACCTTCTGCTCAATACGATCTGGAATACATCTCCCCGGTTGCAGCTGGCAATTCCCTTTCTCACCATTTCCATATATTGTTCATTGGTAAGATTGGATGTTTCTTCGCCTTTGATGGCAAATGGGAATGTGGGAACATCCCTGCTTTTGATCAGGCTCTCCACCACCGTTAGTTCGCTTTCAATGCCGTCAATTTTATTTTCGCAGATGTATAGTTCGTCTTTAAAATGATTGATGATGAGCATGTATTGATAGAGACGGTAACGCATTAAAGGAATTGTTCCTGGTTGCCCGTTGAATGTCCCTTGTTTCCCGTTGGTGGAGAGTTTAATGGTATCGAAGAACTGTACTGCATCGTATGTGGTATAACCATAGAGCCCCTGTGCAATATTTACCGGCTTTGCTACCGGAGCAGCTTCAAAATACTGCATAAAATTCCAGAGATGCTGTGGTACATCCGCCGTGTTCTCTATGGCAATTTTTGCGGGCTTTTCCCCTGGCAATTTGAATTCGATCATTTCCTTTGTCCGGATCTCGATACCAGCAATCGCATTGATACCAATGATCGAATAACTGTTTTCCCCCGCATGTGAATCGGCACTTTCCAGCAGTATCGTATCCCTGAAGCGGTCACGCAGGCGCAGGTAAATACCCACCGGCGTGTACAGATCTGCCAGTAGTTTTTTAGAAGTGGTTTGTATTTGAATCTTTTTCATTTGTAACCGTCTTTCAACTTTTAATCTCCAATAATTATCGTAATCGCATTTGTATCTTTTTGTTGTATACCTTTTTCAACTTTTAATACCCTCAATCATATTTTTTGAATTGACATCGTTTTCATTTTTGCCCGGCTTTCAAGTTTTGAACTCCAGCAATTATATCAATCATCAAATCATACTAATCCATATTGATCATACCAGACCATATTTAAAAAGCCCCGGCACATGTGCCGGGGCTTAAATATTGTAAACAAATATCAACAGCATAGCGGCATCATCAGTACTCTGACTGCCACCACCAACTGTTTGTATTTGTAACTGTTATTGTCATTTGCATTACAAATATGGGGAAGAAATCAATATTAAAAAAACTTTTTTCTACATTGTAAAAAAAATAGTGATGGATATACTTCAAAAACAACAGGAAACAAAAGGTAGTTTTTATGTAGAAGAAAATGGGGAAATTGTTGCCGAAATGACTTACTCCATGGCCAGTGAAAACCTGATGATCATTGACCATACAGAAGTGGCAGGCAGTTTGAGAGGTAAGAATGTGGGTTATCAATTGGTAAAAAAAGCAGCAGCGTTTGCAAGAGAAAAACAAATAAAGATCATTCCGCTCTGTCCTTTTGCAAAAGCAGTGTTTGAAAAAAAGAAAGATGAATTTGAAGATGTGTTGAGACAATAAGCAATTGGTAAGAGGGCAAAGGTGCAAGAAGCCAATAATGCAAAGATTCAAAAAAAGCAGTGGGGCAAAAGGGCTATAGGGCAAGCATGCAGAAAGAAAAAATAAACAAGATTTAAAATAAAGAAAGATGAAAATAATTGTATTTGGTGCCACCGGAATGGTTGGCAAAGAGCTGGTAAAGCAAGCGCTGTATAATGGCTACGAAGTGAAGGCTTATGGAAGAAATGTGATTTTCGAAGGTCTGCCGGAAGACAAAAAAGTAGAATTGGTGCAGGGCGCTTTGTTTGATGAAGGCGATGTGTTATTTGCCATTAAAGGCTGTGATGCCGTACTGTTCGCTGTAGCGGGCTCTTCAGATGGCAGCGACAAATCGATCAGCCTGGGCTTAAAGACCGTTGTGAAACAAATGGAAAAAGCCGGGGTAAAAAGAATCGTTGCTTTAGGGGGCATGGGGGTGCTAAATGGTGTGAATAAAAATATGTTGATGGAGGAAGATGATTTTCCGCCACAGTACAATGTCGTATCAATAGAACATAAAAAAGCACTGGATATTTTGGAAAGCAGCAGCGTTGACTGGACAATGGTTTGTCCACCTGCCATTGAAGCCGGAGAAGCAACTGGTATTTTTAATGTTGCGGCCGACCAGTTACCTGAACCAAACAAGGAAAAAATTAATTCCGGCGACCTTGCTTTGTTTATGCTGAAACAATTGAAACAATCCGATTATCTGCAACAAAAAGTCAGCATATCGTACTGATCAAAATTTAACAGTTCGCAAACATAGAAACAGGAGCATGGCATATTATTTTCTTCTTTTGGAAATAAAAACCTTAATGAGATATTTTCTACTCCTTTTTTTTACCATATCCGGCCATTCATTGTACGCACAGAAAATCGACAGCATCTATATTAACCTGTATACCGACAGTTTAAAAAAAGGCACTTTTAATTATATCAACGTAGACGGGCTTTTGTCAAACGGCAGTTATATGCCGCTTGATTCTTCGCATATAGATTTCAAAGCGTCTGCAGGCAAATTTGAGGGCAACAGTCTTTGGGTGGAGCCAGGCTTTACCGGAGAAAAAATTTCTGTGAGTGTAACGTTGAAACAAGACCGAACACAACAAAAAGCGATTGATATCTACATCAAACAGAAACCCGACGGGCCGCTTAAAACCGTAGATGAAATAATGGATGACCTGAAACGAAACAAAAAGAAAAAGTCATAAAAAATCCCCGGTTGCAAAACCGGGGATTCATTTTATATAAGCTCTTATTTAAGCAAACTTCTTGGCATCTTCTAAAAACTTAGCCAGTCCTATATCCGTCAAAGGATGTTTCAACAAACCCATGATCGGTTCAATAGGACAGGTACAAACATCCGCACCTGCAGCAGCACAGGCAATGATGTGATTGGCATTGCGGATAGAAGCCGCTAAAATTTCTGTTTTGTATCCCTGTATTGAAAAGATCTGGCGAATCTGGTGAATCAGCTCCATTCCATCCCAGCCGCTGTCATCAATTCTCCCAATAAAAGGAGATACATAAGTGGCACCTGCCTTTGCCGCTAAAATGGCCTGTCCTGCCGAAAATATCAAGGTGCAATTTGTTTTGATGCCATTCTCTGTAAACCATTTTAATGCTTTCACCCCTTCTTTGATCATCGGTACTTTCACCACGATATTTGGGTGAATGGCGGCCAGCACTTTTCCTTCTGCTACGATACCATCAAAATCGGTAGCAATCACTTCTGCACTGATATCACCATCCACTATTTCACAAATGGTTTTGTAATGCGCCATCACAGCCTCCTTTCCTTTGATGCCTTCTTTGGCCATTAAGGATGGATTGGTAGTAACACCATCCAGTATACCTAGGTCATTGGCTTCTTTTATCTGTGCAAGATTTGCTGTATCAATAAAAAATTTCAT
>JAKQJG010000194.1 GCA_029561305.1 Bacteroidota bacterium
TTTTGTAATATAATTAACTGCCAACTTTTCATTCTTTGAAAAGTTGTTTTTTTATTCGCTTAAATTTTTTGATGAAATATTTTTTTAGCACCCTTTTGATTTTATTAGCCTGTAATGTTTTAGTAGTTGCACAACAAACAACGCTTCGTGTACAGTTGACCGTTAATAAAAATGATTCCTTTCCCCCGGCTTCACTGGAGTTATTTTTATTGCCGGATACCACGCCGGTTAGTTCACAGGTGGCAGTACAAAATGGCAACAGTTTTCCCGTTAACCAGTTCTCCAAATATTTGCTGGTTGTTTCTTCTGCAGGATATGCAGCCACAGAGAAGATCATTTCGGTAACCAACAAACCGTTGGCGCTGCCAGTTCCATTAAAAAAAGCGGTAAAGGGTATGGATGAAGTGGTGGTAAGATCCAGGCGACCATTGGTACGGCAGGAAGATGATAAACAAGTGATAGACGCAGATCCACTGGCTACTACCAGCAGCAATGCCTACGAAATATTAGAAAAAACACCAGGTGCCATTGTAGACCAGGATGGCAATGTTTACCTAAGTAGTATGACACCGGCAACGATACAGATCAATGGCCGGGAAGTTAAACTGAGCAGCACCGATCTTGCTTCCTTGTTAAAAAGTTTGCCGGCCGGCAGTGTGAGTAAAATAGAGATACTGAGAAACCCGTCTGCCAAATATGATGCAGCCAGCAGTGGCGGCATTGTAAATATTGTTTTGAAAAAAGGCGTGAAGATCGGCGCCAACGGCAGTATGAATGTGGGCTGGTTCCAGGGAAAACACAGCACCAAAACCGCAGGTTTTAATATCAACAAAGGTGGCGATAAGCTGAGCAGTTATTTTTCCTATCAATACACTGATAAAAACACTTTTGAAGAGATCAATTCCACCCGGCAATTGAAAACATCCGCCACAGCCCTGGTACAAAAAGCCAGGACAACTTTTCCTGGCGTGAATCATTATTTTGGATTTGGAACAGATGTTACCTTAACAAAGAAATTCAATATTGCCTACGATCTCCGCATCAGTACCAATGACAACAGGAGCACCGCAAGAAATGATATCAATATCGTTAACAGCAGCAATGATATTAATGGTTCTAATGCTTCTATTATCAACAACCACAACAATGCTGTTTATTTTGGAAACAATATTTTCTCCAGATTCAAAATTGATTCTGCGGGCAGCGAATGGACAGCACAAATAGACTACAACCGA
>JAKQJG010000167.1 GCA_029561305.1 Bacteroidota bacterium
ATGCATGGAAGTGGCTACTGGTAAAATGTACCTGTTCAGTCCTGTGTATGAAGTGGAGTTGGTGGAAGAGTGATCGTTTTTTGTCAAAATAAAAGGTACCCGCTGCAATAAACCAGGTATTTTAAATTGAATGTATGATGAGTAGAACATTAAGCGCTCTCTTATTGGTGATTGCAGCCGGTTGTTCTGCTGTGCCTAAAGGGTACAAATTATCTGAATTTTATTTCAATGGCAAAAAGGATAATACACGAATCGAATCAAGGATTCCGGATTATGGTGATGGACACCCGGATGGCTGCATGGTTATGGGTGAAATGTCTTTAGCAGTTAATTATTCTGCTGCAGGCTTTTTTGAAGGAGTGGTTACGGATGTCAATTCTCAAATAACAATACCCGGTGCAAACGTTACGATATCTGCCGGTAATGATACAACTCAATTAACTTTTTGGACTGATTCGTCCGGTGTATTCAAACTGAATAAAAGAACATCCGTCGATTACATTGGTATCAGCTGTATTGGGTATAGAAACTTAAAGGTTAAGCTGGCTGGCAAAAAGCTGTTCAAATAAGCAGGGTCAAAACAGGTTATATAAACGCTTTGCCAAAGCGAATTACATTCCCATTATTATCCTGTATAGAAAACTCCTTTCTTCCAAATGCTGAATCTTTTATCTGGCCCGGTGGAAACAGCATATCCTTACCTGCAAATGCAGTATAGAGGTCTTCCACATTATCTGCATATACGAGGCAGGAACCAGGATAAAATTTTGCAGCGTCCATCACCAGGTAAAAATGTATTTCTGCACAGCCGTGTTTTATAATAGCATAGCTGCCCATATTGGCGCCTTTAAAGCCAAGCCTGGTTTCATAAAAATCTATTGTTGCCCTCATATTGAGTGCTGGTAAAAGGGGTATTGCTTTTTGAAGCATTATATAATTGAGGTAATGATGGTGAAAGTTATTTAAAATACTCTATTTTCGTAACCAGTGTAAAAAATAGTTTCTGCCAGAACAAGTAAAATATAGCGAAGACGAACTGGTTGCAGGATTGCAGCAACGGGACCAGCAGGTATTCAGTTACCTGTATGATCACTATGCACCCGCACTCAATGCTGTTATTTACCGCATGGTGGAAGACAGGGAATTGAGTGAAGACCTGTTGCAGGATGCCTTTGTTAAGATATGGAATAACTTCAACAGCTACGACAAAACCAAGGGCCGGCTTTTTACCTGGATGATCAATCTCACCCGTAATCTTACGATTGATACCTTACGCAGTAAAAGTTATAAAAAGCAAAGCAAAATCTCTGCTGATGAAAATGCCGTAAGTAATGTGAAGGATAGCAGTACTGGTATAGAGAAATTTGATGCTGTGGGGCTGACAAAGCACTTGTCTAACCTTAAACCGGACCAGAAAACGATTATTGACCTGGCCTATTTCAACGGCTTTACACAGGATGAAATTTCCAAGCAATTAGATATTCCTTTGGGAACTGTAAAAACTAAAATGCGTTCAGCCATTTTGGAGCTGAGAAACTATTTGAAATAAACAAGACGTGGAAGTAAATAACATCATATCATCAGGTTTACTGGAGCTGTACGCTGCAGGACTTGCATCGCAGGATGAAGCGGCGCAGGTTCAGCAGTGGGTGCAACAATATCCTGAAGTGGCTGATGAACTGGCAGCAATAGAAGCCAGCCTGGCAATGTATGCACAGGCTAATGCGCTGCAGCCGGATGCTTCTGTAAAAGAAAAACTGTTTGAAAGAATTAATGAGGGAGATACCGCAAAAGTGATTCCGCTGAGCAGTTCACAGGAAAGCCAGTTGAAAGTGGTTAAGATACCTTCTGCCTGGAAGAATGTGGCTGCAGCAGCTATTGTGTTGTTGATTGGAAGCACGGTATTCAATATTGTACAGTTCAATAAAAGTAAATCGGTTAATGAAGAGCTGGCGCAAACCAGGCAACAGGCGGCTGCACTGGCACAGGAGAAAAAGCAACTGGAAGACGAGCAGCGTGATATCAACAGGTATGTAGAAACAGCAAGAAATAAATACAGTCAGTCGGTTTCTGTAACTGGATTAAATGCAGCGGATTCTTCAGCAAAAATTTTCTGGATGAAAAATACCGGTGATGTTTTTGTTGATCCGGCAAATTTACCGGCATTACCTGCTGACAAGCAATACGAATTGTGGGCTATCGTGGATGGGGCACCGGTGAATGCAGGTATCATCATCAATACAGAGAAAGGCACTTATCGTGTGCAGCAGATGAAGGCATTTGGCAGTGCAGTGAAAGTACAGGCCTTCGCTGTTTCTGTAGAACCAAAGAGTGCAACGCCTGCAGTAACACCAACAGTGGTATATGCAGTTGGTCCAATTTAATTTTGATTGTTGAATATAATATTAAAGCCGGTGGATACACCGGCTTTTTTTACATCTTTTATTCAAAGTCTTTCAGAAAGGAAAGCAGGTCGCCTTTTTTCCGGAGAGAAATAGTAACGGTACTGCCGTCTTCCATTTCGATATAGGAATTCTTACCCCTGTAGTATTTTTTGAGGTACCGGGTATTAATGATCCACGAGTTGTGTACCCTTACAAAATTCTGGCTGATCAGCAGGTCTTCCAGTTCTTTTAATGTTTTGGCACAGGTGATATTTTTTTTATTGTGCATGTATACTATGGAGTAGCTGCCCCTTGCCTCGCATTTTATGATTTCGTCCGTGTGAACGAACACCACACCATCAGAAACAGGCAGACCTATTTTTTGACCGGCATTGTTGTTTTTTAATTCCCTCAGCACCTCAAAAATAGTATCATTGGCTGCCGACTTTTTTATCCTGTCAACTGCCCTCTCCGTTGCTTCTTTTAATTCGGTGATGCTGATCGGTTTAAGCAGGTAGTCGATAGCGTTATGACGGAAGGCTTTTGTTGCATATTCGTTGAAAGCAGTGATAAAAACGACGTGAAAAGAATTTCTTTCTTCTTTCAGTTGTTCCAGCAATTCAAATGAATTGCCTTTGTTAAGCTCTATATCAAGATATAAAAGCTGGGGCCTCAGGTTCTTTATCAGTTGCACTGCATCAGGAACATTTTGTGCATTGCCAACCAGGTTAATATCCCGGCAATGCTGTTGCACAAGTTCTTTCAGCAATTCAACATTTCTTGGTTCGTCTTCTATATGTACCGCAGTTATCATAAATTATTTTTGTATGGCAGGTGCAAGATAACCTCTGTACCTGAGGGATTCCCGTAATTATCAAAAAGATCTTTTATTTCAATTCCGCTTTCATCCACGTTATATTCTGAAAATGTTTCCAGTCTTTTTCTGACATTTTCCATTCCATAACTCTTGTGTTTAGTAAAGTTTTTTTCATCGGGCAAAGACGTGCTCTCCCTGCCCACACCGTTATCCGAGATGGAACAGGTAATTGAATTGTTCCCTTTTGTAAACTGTACTAAAATAATGCCCTTCCTGTTTTTGAGCGATTTAACACCATGCCGTACGCAGTTTTCTACAATCGGTTGCAACATCATATTCGGTATAAGGGTACGTGCCATATCAATGTTGTCATCTGCTTTAATTGTAAAGTCGAACTGGCCCTCCAGCCTTAGTTGCTCCAGCAATAAATATTCTTCCAGGTATTCTTTTTCTTCTCTTATAGTGATAAAAGGCTGTGCACTCATTTCAAGTGTTTTCCGGATAAGCCTCGAAAATTTTACGAGGTATTCATTGGCATCTGTTTTATTTCCGCTTATGATAAGCTGCTGTATTGACGTGAGGCAGTTAAAAATAAAATGCGGGTTCATTTGCGAACGGAGCGCTGTTTGCTCCAGTTCAGTCAGCTTTGCATTGAGGTCTGTTTTCCTTTTTTCCTCTGTTCTTATTTTTCTTATTCTTTGCCTGATGATCAGGTACAAAGAAATGCCGGCAAGCATAAATGCAAAAAGCCTGAACCAGTTGTTTCGCCACCAGGGAATTTCAACGATAACAGTTAATCTTTGAATTTCAGACATTCGGCCCACATTGGGCATTACAGCTTTCACTTCAATAGTATAAGTGCCGGGTTCCAGGTTTTCAAACAGCAGCTCGGTACTTGTGGTGCTGTGCCAGGCAGTATCGTTATTGCCCGTACGGAACAGGTATTGTACATTGTCGTAACTGGTACTACTTACAGCCGAATATTTTATTACCAACCTGTTTTTTGAATAGGGCAGTACAATTGCTGCAACACCGGTAGTATCGCCTCTATAGTAGGTAACCGCATTGATATAGAATGGAAGTTGTATGTTTCGTCTTTCGAGGAATGTACCTGGGTTTTCGATAAAGTAAAGACCATTACTGGTGGCTGCAACAATCTTGTCCTGGAATGGCATTAACTGGTAAATAATGATGTTGTATAAACCATCGCTTTTCCCAATATTTTCTATTGTATATTTTAAGGGCTGCATGGAAGAAAATTTTATCACCGAAATGCCCTTGGCAGTGGCAGCCCACAAGGTATTTTTAAATGGCATCAGGTATTTTATTTTATTGCTGGCGAGGCCTTCATTTTCTGAGATCGTGGCAATGATCGTTGAGTCTACTATGAGTGCAATACCGTTGTTCCTGATTCCCACAGCAATAATACCGTTATCCAGCTCCCTTATACAATTCACCCCTTTGGCAAGCAACACAGAGGTATCGATGATCTTTAAAAGCGTATCTATTTTTCTATCTGACCTGTAGAGTCCATCATTGGTACCACACCATAATATTCTTTTAGAATCGATATAAATTTTGCCCGGCTTTAAAAGGAGCCATTTGAACGAATTGCTGTAACCCGAATCGTAACCTGACAATTTAAAACCTCCGGCGGTATAATCGCTTTTAAAGCGAACAATGCAATCACTTCTTACTATTACAAAACTATCCCTGTTCAGGCGCACGGGTTCTGATGGAGAAGAAATTGTAAAAACATTGCTGAAATTGTTGTCTTTGTACGGATGTATTGTGGCAATATCCATGCCTCCACCCACAAAATAGAGTGTTTTGCTGCTGTCTGTAAACAGGCTTGTTGGCGAGAGGTTTTCTAAAGGGAAAAAAAGGTTGTTTTTGTTGGCGGTGTAAGTATAAAAGCCATCCGGCTTGGCATACACGAGCGTGCTGTCTTCCAGGTTCATAAGACCAGATACCAACTGGTTTGAGTGATAGGCTTGCCTGATGTGTATAATACTGCTGTTTTTTACCAGGTATACGCCATTTTCCAATGTAGAAAACCAAAGCTCTCCTTCATAGCCCTGGCAAATGGATGTTATACTTTTTCCAGGTAAAATCGTATCTCCGCTTTTTTCCAGACTGGTACAGGAAAGAGGTATGGCACCATTCCTGTATAAGCCCACAACAATATTCTCTTTTAATATTTTTAAGGATAATATTTTTTCAGGTAAAATGGTGGTTTGCCATGAACCATTTACCCGTAGTTTTAAAAGTTGATTGTTGCCAAAAAAATAGATGTTGCCTTCCTCATCTGCCACAGCCCCAAATTGGCTGAACGGCCTTGTATTCAGGGGTATCAATACATTTTGTTGGCCGTTCTTTCTATCCACAGAAAAATAGGTCGGCTTAAGTGAATTGGTATTTTGCCCACTCGTTTTTTCAATGGTCGAAAGAAATTTCCTGTTTTCAGTTTCGGTTATTTTAACAATGGTCTGCCTGTTTTGCTGTTCGCTGCTGACCTTTGCTTCTATAAGCCCATTAGAATGTAAAATAAAATTACTGTCGAGGCTGGAATTAAGATAGATATTATCCATGCTGTCAACGTATGCGTCTACAATATTTATTTTCTGTATACGCCTGGCAATTTTCTGATTGTATTTGTACAGGTGCATCTTTTCATTCTCAAAATAAGCCAGCAGCGCTTTGTGACTAAAAAACCAGATCCTCCCTTTGCTGTCTTCCCTTATTTTAAAAACCACATTGTCGGGTAAACTAAATTGCTGAAACCTGTTTCCATTATACCTCACAACACCCAGGTCTGTGGCCATCCAGATATAATGCCTCGAGTCTTCAAAAACCTGGTACACTTCGTTGCTGGGGAGACCTTCTTCCTGGGTGAAATTTTTATAAACAAATTCTTTTTGCTGGCCGGGCAGCAATATGGAGGCAAGTAGTGAAATATGGATTAAAACTAAAAACTTCATCAGGCTAAAGATAAACTACCGTCATTATTGAAAGAAAAATAGTTTGTGCGTTATGGAGTATATAAAAAGGAAGAGCTGTAAAGCAGCAGTTATTGCCAAAAAGCTGCACTTATGCCTTTTTTAGTGCAGTTATCAAATATAAATTTTATCAAAACACATGAATTATATATTTGACTTACAAAGCTAAAGGATACTACTAGATCATATTCCGGCAGAGGGTTTAAACCACTGCTTCCTTAACCCAAAACCTTTTAGCCTATTGAAAATGGCCTCTGCAAAGAGGCCATTTTTCATTTTTAGAGTTGATAAACCTGTTAAGCTGAGTTTCTTCCTGCATTGATGATGCCAAAAGATGAACGCATGATCAATTTCTGATACGTGTCTTTTAACGGTGAGTCAATAATATTATCCTCCATCTCCCGGATGTTCATTAACGCA
The DNA here is from genome assembly GCA_029561305.1 of Bacteroidota bacterium. GTDB lineage: Bacteria > Bacteroidota > Bacteroidia > Chitinophagales > Chitinophagaceae > Ferruginibacter. Next base: position 6,621 of record JAKQJG010000167.1, read on the forward strand.
AATTGCTGGATGGTTAACAGCGGCATTACGATTCTTTCTCTCATGCCGATCGACTGCTGATCGATAGGGTAGTCATCCATCAACTCCGCCTTACCGGAAAGTTTTAAAATATATAGTTTAGTCAGCAGGTATTCTTCATAGATCATATTCCATATTTCACCATATTTTTCATCATTGGCTACAAAGGCTGTCAATGGAAAAAAACACTTCTTCATCGCCATTTCACAATTGTCGAGCAGGGTTTTAAAGAATAAGGAAGAGTGATATAGATTTTTCACAGCTTCAAATTTACCTGCATCTTCAATATGTTTCAGGGCAGACCCTACACCAAAATACCCGGTAACATTCTGTTTCATTTGTGCCCAGGCTCCCACATAAGGAATGGCCCGCAGATCTTTTAATGTAAGCCGGTTGTCGTTGCTGCGTTTGGCCGGCCGGCTGCCGATATTGGTTTCTGCATAAAATTTTAACGGACTTACCTGGGATAAGTAATCAGCAAAATAAGGGTGTGTTTTTAAGGAGATGTATTTGGCATAGCTGGCATCAGCCAGTTCCTGCAACAGTTTCTCTTCTTCTTCCAGCAAAGTAATGGAGCGGTTATTAAACAGGTCGTTTGAAATGCCGGCATTCAGCAGTTGCTCGATATTGTATTGTGCGGCATCAACAGTTCCAAAATTGGAACTCACCGTTTGCCCCTGTACGGTAAGCTGTATTTCCTTATTCGAAATATTCTGGCCCATCGAAGCATAGAACTTATGTGTTTTACCACCACCTCTTGATGGAGGCCCTCCACGTCCATCAAAAAATACAACTTCTACATTGTATTGCCTTGAAATAGCAGTCAGTTCTTCTTTGGCTTTGTAAATACTCCAGTTGGCCATTAAATAGCCCCCATCTTTAGTGCCATCACTAAAGCCCAGCATGATGGTTTGTTTATTGCCTCTTCTTTGTAAATGTGCAGCGTAGGTTTCATTGCTGTACAATTGGTTCATCACATCATTGGCTTTTTGCAGATCGTCAATGGTTTCAAATAAAGGCACAATATCAACCGTTAGGGATTCTTTTTTCCAACCGCCCAGTAAAAAAAGGCCATATACTTCCAGCACATTCAGGGCACTGTTACACTGGCTGATGATGTAACGGTTGCAACCGGCTTCACCATTAAACTCCTGGATGGATTTTATTGCTTTAACCGAAGCCAGCGTATCTGCATACACAGCATTGTCTGTTCGTAATTCTTCCAGGGTAACAGAAATGCTGGTAAGAAGAGCGATCTTTTCCTCATCTGGCATCGTGGCATAAGAGGAGGGTAATGCCCCCGTGGTTTCTGAGATAAGTTCAAGCACTTTACCATGTGTGCCGCTTTCCTGGCGTACATCCAGCGAAGCAAAATGCAACCCAAAAATGTTCACCTTGTTAATAAGGTTATCAATGAGATACAGAAAGAGATTATTATGTTTGTATACAATGATCTCTCTTATCTGGTTGAGAGAATTCAGTATCCTTTCTTTGGTGATCTCTGTACGCTGTCCAGGAATAAAGATATTATTATACAGGTCTTTTTCCAGGTCGTTCAGTATTACATCAATTCCTTCAAAGGTAAGCCTGCGTTTGATGCGGCGTATCTCCATGAAATAACTTTTGATGATGCCGCCACGCAATGCGTCAGCCACTTTTAATGTGGTTTCTGCATTTACAAAAGGATTACCATCCCTGTCGCCGCCTGGCCAAAAACCCATATTAATAACCGGATGTTTATCATTGATCGCTTCCGGGAACTGATTTTTTAAAAAGGAGATGATCCTGCCTGCAGCGGGATAAAAAACATTTTCTAAATACCAGATCAGGTTCATCGCTTCATCGTAGGGTGTTGGCTTTTGTTTTTTAAAGAACGGCGTTTTACCAAGTTGCTGCAGGTACATATTTATCTGCACAGTATTATTTTCTGCCAGCGCATTGGCCAGGTCATTAATGATGCCCAGCACGGCGCCGGGATAAAATTGGGTAGGGTGCGCCGTTAGTACCAGGCGCACTGCAAAATCATGCAGCTTTTCTTTTAATTCTTCCTGCTTATTGTCTTTTAAAACTTCACTTTCCAGGTTCTTTAATGTTCCCACACCTGAAAAGTCGTTCACTTCACGAAAGGAAGCATCTTCCAGAGCATCAAACAACACTACCTGTCTTTCTATATATTGTATAAAACGGAACAGCAGGTCCAGTTTTTCCTGCGGTTGCTGGTAACTGGTATGTTTGCTAAAAAATTCTTCGATGATCTCTTTGGGATTTTGCTTTTTTTTGTAGCCCTCTTCGCAATTATTGAGCAATAAGGAAAGTAATATCCCGGTTTTTTCTATCCGGTGAAAAGGGAGAGAAGTAAAAAGGCTGTTGTATAATTGAAATTTGGTGCCTACTAGATTTTTAAACTGCTGCAAGCCCCTTACAGTCTGGTGGTCCATCTTTTAAAAATTTTTGAATGAAATATGAATACTATTGGCAGCAATCAAACGAAAATACAAAATTCCTTTAAATATTTTAAGGTTGGAAGACGCTGTTTTAAAATAATATCCTACTTTAGCAACTCTAAAAAGTGGTAAAGTGAAACCAGTTACAATCTCTTATAAATCCCGGCAGGCAAATCTCTTTGCTGCATACACTATTATTACTACTATCACAATCCGCTAATGCGGATTGCACATTTTCATATTACCATTTGGGCTACGGCTGTTACAGATCACAAATCATACATCATTCATAAATATAAGTCATGCAGGTTTTAAAGTTTGGCGGCAGTTCTGTTAAAAACGCAGAGAACATCAGCAAGGTGGTTGCCATTGTAAAAGAAAAAGTAAAAGAAGATAAAACAGTCGTTATCGTTTCGGCATTAGGTGGTATTACAGACATGCTGTTGCAATGCTGTAAGCTGGCATCAGACAGCGATGAAACATATAAAGAAAAATTGCAGGAGGCGGAGCTGAGGCATTTACAGACAATAAAAGAACTCATTCCCATTACACAGCAAAGCAGTATACTAAGCCAGGTAAAAACAATGTGTAATGAAATAGAAGATATCTGCAATGGTATTTTTTTATTGAGAGAATTATCAGAACGAACAAAGGACAGGGTAGTGAGCTATGGTGAATTGTTATCGTCCCAAATCATCGCTGCCAAATTAAAATCGGAAACAGGCGAATGTGAATGGAAAGATTCGAGGGAACTGATCACCACCAATTCAAACTTTGGTGCGGCAGCAGTGGATTTTGCTGTGACGAATAAAAAGATTGAAAATTATTTTACTTCAACCGGTGCATCTTTATTTATGATGCCTGGTTTTATTGCCAGCGATGCAAACGGTATCAATACCACTTTAGGCCGTGGCGGTTCCGACTATACGGGCGCAATTCTGGCTGCAGGGTTAAATGCCAGTTTGCTGGAAATATGGACCGATGTTTCCGGTATGATGACAGCTGATCCAAGGCTTGTATCAAACGTTAAGATCATTCCGCAGATATCTTACCAGGAAGCCATGGAACTGTCTCACTTCGGCGCCAAGGTAATTTATCCACCAACCATTCAGCCGGTAAGAAGCAAGGGCATTCCCACCTGGATCAAAAATACTTTTGCACCCAATGACTATGGAACGGTAATACAAAAAGATGCAATAAAAAATGGAAACAGCATCAGTGGCATCTCCAGCATCAATAATATTTCTTTATTAAGCCTCGAAGGAAGCGGTATGGTGGGTATACCGGGTTTTTCAAAAAGATTGTTTGAAGCATTGGCATCCAGGCAGGTGAATGTGATCATGATAACGCAGAGTTCCTCTGAACATTCTATCAGTGTGGGTATTGACGGGGCATATGCAGCCGCAGCGAAAAAAGCCGTGGATGAAGCTTTTGCCTACGAGATTGAAACTAAAAAAGTTGATCCGTTAGTAGTGGAAAAAGACCTGGCAGTGGTAGCATTGGTTGGTGATAATATGAAAAGTCATTCAGGTGTCAGTGGTAAAATGTTTGGCACACTTGGGCGCAATGGAGTAAACATACGGGCCATTGCACAGGGTTCCTCGGAAAGAAATATTACTGCGGTGATCTCTGTGAATGATGTGAAAAAAGCAATCAACGTTTTGCATGAAGAGTTTTTTGAAACAGTATACAAAGAGGTCAATGTATTTATTGCCGGTGTAGGAAATGTAGGCAGTAAACTTATAGGACAAATAAAAAAGCAACAGCAATACCTGCTGGATAAAATGCGGTTGAAAATAAATGTGGTCGGGATTGCCAACAGTAAAAAAATGCTGGTAAATGAACAGGGTATTGACCTGGATAAATGGAGTGCATTGCTGGACGGGGGAGAGGTGCTGAATATGGATCAGTTTATTGAAAGCATCCGCACCAAAAACTTACGCAATGCAGTTTTTGCAGACGTAACAGCGAATGAATCTGTAGCAAATTCGTACGACAAACTACTGGAGAAAAGTATTGCTGTTGTTGCCTGTAACAAAGTGGCTTGCTCATCTTCATATGAATATTATACTAAACTAAAACACCTGTCTGGTGAGTACAATGCCAAGTTTTTATTTGAAACAAATGTAGGCGCCAGCCTGCCCATCATTTCTACTTTAAATGATCTGTTACGCAGTGGAGATAAAATAAGAAAAATGGAAGCAGTACTAAGCGGTACCCTCAATTTTGTATTTAATAATTATGATGGTAAAAAAAGTTTTGCCTCTGTAGTTAAGCAGGCGCAGGAAGAAGGATACACAGAACCGGATCCCCGGCTCGACCTCAGTGGTAAGGATGTGATGCGTAAAATAATGATATTGGCAAGAGAATCTGGAGAGCATTTTGAAATGGAAGATATTGCCAACAATAGTTTTATGCCAGCCGAATGTATGGAAGGCAGTGTGGATGATTTTTACCGGTCGATGGAAAAGCAGGAAGCGCATTTTAAAAAACTGTATGATGAGGCTGCTGCCGCTGGAAATAAATTGAAATTTGTTGCCACGTATATTTCATCTGGTGAGGGTGCAGGCAAAGCTGCGGTTGGATTACAGCATATCGGTCCGCAACATGACTTCTACCATTTGTATGGAAAAGATAATATTGTACTGTTTAATACAGACCGGTATATTGACCAGCCATTGGTGGTAAAAGGTGCAGGTGCAGGGGCTGATGTAACGGCATCGGGAGTGTTTGCGGATATCATCAGGGCTTCCAGAGTATAACCCCAAACCCCTAAAGGGGCTTTAAGAGAGTTTGTAGGATTTAATTGCATTAATATGACTACAGTTGATAATAATCATTTTCAAAATTTCCTTTCAGGGGATAAAAGCGTAAAAGTTCATGCACCCGGCACCGTAGCAAATCTTGTATGCGGCTTCGACATATTGGGTTTGTGTTTGAATGAACCCAACGACCTGATGGAAGTAAAACTGCTGGATGAAAAAAGAATTATCATTCACAGCGCTGATGGTTATCCCTTACCCAGCGATCCTGCACAAAATACTGCTGGTGCTCCCTTGATAGAAATGATCAATGAACTGGATCAAAATATCGGCTTTGAAGTAACCATTCACAAAAAAATAAAACCAGGCAGTGGTATTGGTTCAAGCGCCGCCAGTGCTGCTGGTGCTGTTGTTGCAGCCAATCATTTGCTTGGCAACATTTACAGTAACGAAGATCTAGTGCGCTTTGCGATGTTTGGTGAAAAAGTAGCAACGGGCGTAAAGCATGCGGATAATATTGCTCCCTGCATATACGGTGGCGTTACCTTGATCAGGAGTATCTTTCCCCTGGATATTGTTGCCATACCTGCTCCATCCTTATTTGTAACAGTTGTACATCCGCAGATAGAAGTAAAGACAAAAGACGCCAGGCAAATATTGCGTAAAGAAGTGCTGTTGAAAGATGCCATCAAACAATGGGGGAATATTGCAGGACTGGTGGCAGGCTTTATGAGCAGCGACCTGGATCTGATAGGCCGTTCATTGGAAGATGTGATCATTGAACCGGTGAGAAGTATTTTGATACCTGGATTTGATGAGGTTAAACAAAGGTGTAAGGCTGCCGGTGCCCTGGGTGGCGGTATCTCCGGTTCAGGTCCTTCCTTATTTATGCTGAGCAGAGATGAGGTAACTGCCAATAATGTTCAAAAAGAAATGAATGCAGTATATGAGAGAATTGGATTAGCATATCATACTTATGTTACTACAATTAATATGGAAGGGGTGAAGGTTTTGAAATGAGAAATTACGAATAAGAAATGAGGAATGGGGAAGTAAGAAACATTCGTGTCAGTTAGTGTTATTCGTGGCAAAATTAAATCTGTGTTGATCTGTGTAAACTGCCTGCCGGCAAGTCTGTGGCTGAAACAAATCTGTGGCAAAATAAAATTTGTGTAAAAAAATGAAATACTACAGTACCAATCATAACGCACCCATCGTAAGCTTTAAAGAAGCAACTATTAAAGGTCAGGCGCCTGATAAAGGTCTGTACTTTCCTGAAAACATTCCTTCACTCCCGGAAGACTTAATAAAAAACATACGGCACTTTTCAAAAGAAGAAATTGCTTATCGTGTTATAGCGCCCTATGTTGGTGAAGCCATCCCAAAAAATGAATTGCAAAGGATTGTAAACGATACCGTAAATTTTGATATTCCGCTGGTGAAGATCACAGATACCATTGCTGCTCTTGAATTGTACCACGGGCCAACCCTTGCATTTAAAGATACCGGCGCCAGGTTTATGAGTCGTTGTTTGGGCTACTTTGTAAAAGACAACGATAAGAAGGTAACAGTACTGGTTGCCACATCAGGGGATACGGGTGGTGCTGTAGCCAATGGATTTTATGATGTGGAAGGTGTGGATGTGGTCATTTTGTATCCGTCTGGAAAAGTAAGCTCCGTACAGGAAAAGCAATTGACAACATTGGGTAAAAATATTCATGCACTGGAAGTGGATGGCACATTTGATGATTGCCAGCAAATGGTAAAGCAGGCTTTTGCAGATGAAGAACTGAACAAACAGGTATTTCTCACTTCTGCTAACTCTATCAATGTTGCAAGATGGCTGCCACAGCAGTTCTATTATTTTTTTGCTTACCAACAGTGGGTTACCGCATCTTCAGGAGCTGCAGAAAATCCACCGGTGATCTGTGTGCCCAGCGGTAATTTTGGAAATATTTGTGCTGGTATATTGGCTCATGTTGCAGGCCTTCCGGTACAGCATTTTATTGCTGCCTGCAATGCAAATGATGTGGTGCCCGCCTTTATGCAAACACAACAGTACATAGCTAAGAATGCAGTAGCCACCATTTCTAATGCTATGGATGTTGGTAATCCAAGCAATTTTGTAAGGATACTCCGGATCTTTAACAATGAATTTGTAAACCTGCAAAAAGTATTGAGCAGTGTAAGTATCACTGATGATGAAACCCGGGCCACTTTAAAATCTGTTTATACCAATCAGCAGTATTTGCTGGATCCTCATGGTGCTGTTGGTTATTCAGCATTACACCGCTACCTGCAGCATCATCCTGGTCAAAAAGGTATTGTGCTGGAAACTGCCCATCCGGTAAAATTTTATGATGTTGTGGAACCGGTTATTGGAGAAAAAATTCCTTTGCCTCCTGCTGTTGCTGCTCAAATAAATGCAGAAAAAAAGAGCACTAAAATTTCTGCTGACGGGGCTTTACTAAAAGACTTCCTGTATTCAATGGCGTAGATCAACGTGCTGCCACGGTAAAATACGATTCATTCAACCGTGGATGTACGAATTAGCAGCGCACAAGTACTCGATCTGTATAAAAAAAAGCGCTTGCTTACAATAATTAATAAGTGTTTTTTGTTTTATGATGTATCCGAAAGGTGTATTCAGGGGAATAGCCTTCAATCCGTTACCGACCGTACTTGTTTTAAGAACTAATGAAAACTATTTTAGTACATCCACTGCTGTGGCAGTATGTTTTTTTCTCTTTAAGAAAGTTTTCCTTTTCCTTTTCACATTGCGGTAAAAAAAACAAAAGAAGATAATATGTTTGGCACAATTTTAGCAAAACATTAGTATCCGAATCCGATAATTAGTCCGTAAACCTGTAACCTGTGAAAATGAAAAGCCAGCATACTCCGCTGCTTTAAATTCCCAACAGTTGTAAGGTTTATCAAGATAAAAGATAGTAAAGCGTTACCGTACTTTATTAAACTTTAAAACTATGAAAACACCATCCTCCTCTAACAGCACGCAGCTTGCTTTAATGGCATTGCTCACATTGCTAAAGATCAACAGGTTTAAGGAAAAGTGTATGGGCTCCTAACGGGAACCCACAATAGTATTTTGTAATCGCTGCCAGGAGGCAGTGGTTCAAACGAAGTTTATTTCGTACTGGCATCACTATGCTGTAAATCAAAATCCTGGAAAACCAAAAAATCCTGAAACTATGAAACGACTGTTATTTATGCTTTGCATTATTGCAGTTGCGCATTCGGCCAACGCAACCAACTACTATGTTTCCACCAGTGGAAATGATGCATCCGCAGGCAATTCTCCTTCAACACCGTGGAGAACATTGGCTAAAGTCTGCACTTTCACCTTTGCCGCCAACGACAGCATCCTGCTTAAAAGGGGTGATGTGTTTTTTGGCGCTATCACCGTTACCAGGAACAACCTGAACTACGGTGCGTATGGTACTGGCGAAAGACCGCTCATCACTGGCTTTGTTACCCTGTCTGGATGGACAGCTGTAAGCACGGGCGTTTATAAAGCAGCGGTATCTGCAAAAAGCCATCTTAATATGGTGACGCTGAACGGAAGGCCTCAGCAAATAGGCCGTTACCCGAATGTAACAGATGTTAACAAAGGATATAATTCTTTTGAATCTGCCACTGCCAATTCAATTACTGATAATGAAATGACCGCGGCAGTTAACTGGACGGGTGCGGAGATTGCTATCAGGAAAAATGGCTGGAAGATCGACCGTTGCCTTATTACAAACCACTCGGGCGGAACTTTTACTTACCGCACTCTAATGAGGGCAAATGGAGGCGGAGCAGGTAATTCTTCTACTGCAAAACTTGGACATGGTTATTTTATCCAGGATGATATCCGGACACTTGACCAGTTTGGCGAATGGTATTATGATACTACTGCAAGAATGATGAATATGTATTTCGGAACAACTGTGCCATCTTCTTATTCAGTTCGTGTAAGCGTGATCGATACCCTGTTTAACGCCAACAGCAGGAGCAACGTCAGTATCAGTAATATTAATTTTGAAGGTGCCAACCTTAGTGGTGTGTATGGTTATTTTGGTGATTACCTTACTGTAAAGAATTGCGACTTTACCAATATCGGCAACAGGGCTATACACTTTTATGGATGTGGTTATGTTACATTAGATGGGTTGAATATCTATAATTGTATGTCAACTTCTATACAGGTGATCGCCAGTTCTGCTTCTAATGCGATCGTAAGAAACTGTGTGGTAAGAAATAATGGACAGGTAGCAGGGATGGGATCATTTTTTGATGATTCTGATTACAAGGCGATGTATGTTTCTGTAGGTAACACTGCCACCATCGAAGACAATGTGGTAGACAGTACAGGAGCTGCCGGTATACAGTTTATGGGAAGCAATGTCCTTATTCAAAGAAACTATGTAAACTATTTCTGCAATATCACCCACGATAATGGAGGTATCTATACCTATGCTAACGGTACCGATGCAGCGCCCGGCGTAACTTACACCAACCGTATAGTGAGGAATAATGTGATTGGCAATGGCATCAGTGCACCCGCAGGTACCAATTCCGGTTCTCCTTTTTGTGCAGGTATTTATCTCGATGGAAGATCCATGAATGTGCTGGTACAGGATAATACTATTTTCAACAGTTCTAAAAACGGGGTTCACTGTAACAATCCTGCAAGTGTAACTATCAGGGGTAATACCTTTTTCAACAACCTGCAGGATATCAGTTTCATGCGCTGGGGATGGGGTTCTATCAGCAACCTCAATATCAAAAAGAACGTTTCGTTTCCTTTTACTACCACACAGAGAAATATATATTATGTAAATGCGGGATTAAATACACCTGTAGCAACTACACTGCAGGCAAATATACAGTCATTGGGTTCTATCGATAGCAACTACTACAATACTTATACAGATGGAAGCATACAGTTTGAAGTGTATCAAACTGAAGGAGGTGCGATCATGCCCACCGCTCCCTATTCTTTAGAAGGCTGGAGGGCTTTTTCAGGCCATGACAGGAATTCTAAAAAGCCGCAACCTAAAATTTCTCCTTATACTATCAATAGTACCGTTACAAGTAACCTGTTCAGTAACTCCGGGTTTAACAGCAATATTACGGGTGTTACTTTGTTTGGCAGCAGCACCACCGCTGCATGGGATAATACCAATAAAATATCCGGCGGTGCACTGAGGTTTAATTTTACTGCACCTACTGCTAACCGTTATAGCCTTGTACACAGCCCGATTGGAGCAGTGAACAGCGCAAAGAAATATATTTTACGGTTTAAAACTCTGGGTACTTCAGCTAATGGTATTGTAAGAGCGTATATCAGAAAGACAGCATCGCCATATAATAACCTGGTGGCAACACAGGCGAAGTCTTTTGGAACCACCCAGCAAACCCAGGAGTTTTTATTCGACGGACCAACTACTGATGCCGGTGGCAGTCTTGTGATTGAAATTGAACAAACATCAGGCACTACTTATATCGATGATATCGAATTTTATGAAGTAACCGCCACTATCAATACCATTGCAAGCCAGGTGCGTTTTGAGTATAACCCAACAGCAACTGCCAAAACAATTACGCTCGGTGCCAAGTATGCAGGTGTAGACAGCGTTATTTACAATGGCACTATCACGCTGGCAGCATTTAGTTCTAAGATTTTGATAAAGATCGGTGCAACAGATACTGCGCTGGTGGCAAGTGCAGGAGCAGACAAGAATGTGTATTTACCTTCAGACAGTGTAATACTGACAGGTAACATTACCGGTGGAGGAACCATCACATCTTTAAACTGGAGAAAATTAACAGGTCCTGCATCATTTGTAATACACGCTGGCAGCAGCGCCACTACAAAAGTGTCGGGGCTGGTAGTGGGTACTTATACTTTTGAATTCACTGTCACCGACAACAGGGGAGTAACCAGCAGGGATACACTCAGTGTAAATGTATCTACCATATTGCCGGTAAAACTCAGCAGCTTTAGTGCATACAGAAGTAATGATAAAGTCAATTTAAAGTGGGTGACAGAATCGGAAGTTAACAGCAGTCACTACGTTGTAGAAAGAAGCAGCGACGGAAGGGTCTTCAGTACCATCGGACAGGTTGCGTCTCTTAATACGCTCAGCCAAAATGTGTACAATTTTACAGACCAGTCACCATTACCTGGAAGAAACTACTACAGGCTCGCCATGGTTGATTATGATGATGCAAAAGCATACAGCAATATTGCTATCGTAAACATGGAAAGCAGGCGGCCATTCAGACTGGATTTTGCCAGTGTAACCACAGGCGGCATCAGGCTTACTGTAAATGCAGACAGCCGCCAGGTTTTGAATATCGTGGCAGTTGATGCATCGGGCAGGGTAGTGATGACAAAACAAGTGCAGTTACAACCAGGTACCAATTCGGTTACAAGTGACATGTCAGCTATAGCTAAATCGGTGTACTACATTAAATTGTTTACAGAAGAAAGCAGTGTGATCAGAACAGTGATCAGCGAATAAGCCAGCCAGGATTTCGATAAGTATACAAAAAGTCCCTCCAACAAGGTTGGGGGACTTTTTATTTTACCGCTGCAGGTCTTTTTTAAGTTTTGATGCAAGATCAGCGCAGAATATTTTGGCACCAGTCATATTAAGGTGTACTGTATCGTCAAACAATTGGGGCCGGTTGAAATAAAAACTGTCGGCTGAATAATCAATAAATGGAACATTTTTTTCAGCGGCTACCTGTTGTGTCACTGCCAGGGAGTGATCATTGCCTTTAATTTTCATATAGTAAGGAGTGCAAACCAGGTACAATTTGATATTCCTGCTTTTGCATTCATCAATAAAGGAACGGAGCATATTTACTTTTACAGAATCCAGTTCATATTTTTCGGTGTAGTCAAATGTTTTGATAGGCTCGTTTAAACTTTTATGCAGCGGCATATACCCGTTGATATCTTCCTTTTCTTCTTTATTGGATTTGAGATTGGCAACAGCAATTTTAAACAGCATTGAATTGTAAGGATAGATAGAAGAGGTGAATTTATATTTTTCAAACGGGCTCCGCAGGTTAATGATGCGCTGCATTTCAGGATGATCTTCATACAGCGGCAACAATACAGAAAGCCTGTCGTAGCTGGCAGCTGCATTTTTGAGGGCTGCATATTCACAGTCGAGAATAATCACTTTTGGAGTGTATCTTTTTAAAACGGACTGCAGCATGGCATAGTGATAAAAAAATGAAGTTCCATCCCGGCCTACATTGTAACCGGTAAGCTGCAGTGTATCTTCAAAAGGAGTGGGGATGTATTGTTGTTGTGCCCGGGATGCACCAAAGATCAGCAGGTCTGCTTTTGTTTCTTCTGCAGAATAGCGGGTGGCGTATTCCCAACCGGAAGACTGCCTGCGGTAAAAATGCCTCAATATTTTACCCACAATTAAATCCGCAGCCCACAGCAGCGCTATAAACAGCACGGCCTGCAGCAGGTAATAACGGAATGATTTGTTGCTTTTATTATTGTGTTGCATAACTGTTCATTAAAATTGGAAGTAAATAAATTCACCACCATCAAACACTCCTGTAACAAGGATGATGATGATGAGCAGGCAGTAGTAGCCATTGCGTATAACCCAGTATTTATTTTGCGCCAGGCTAAAGCGTTTGTCAAAAAATTCTTTCTTGACATCATGGGCCACGATATAGAATATCCCGGCCAGCATAAACATCAGTAAGGAAGCGCTCTCAAAAAAGAAAGGTCCGTTAAAGTGCAGTATTTTTTTTATGATGGTAAGTGCTTCGCCTACAGAGTTGGCCCTGAAAAAAATGGAGGACAAACCAAAATAAGCAACAGTGAAAAGGATACCGCCGCCGTCATTCAGCCACACTGGTATCTTCTTGCGCATATTCTTTCTTTGCTTGCGGGTAAGAATTTCAATGGCAAGGATTAAACCCTGTAAAAAGCCGAATGCAATGAAGGTCCAGTTGGCGCCATGCCAAAAACCAAGCACAGTAAAGGTTACAAAAGAGGCATAAATAACTGCCCAGTTTCCCCAGTCTCTTTTGGCTACAGCAATGGGGTTGAAAAAATAATCAGCAAACCAGGTAGAGAGGGAAATATGCCATCTTCTCCAGAATTCTGTAACAGATCTACCAAGCAGCGGGCGGTTAAAGTTCTGCATCAGGTCGTAGCCCATCATTTTTGAAAAGCCTAGGGCCATATCTGTATAGCCGGAAAAATCCGCATATATCTGGAACACATAACATACAGTAGCAAAAAATAAAGTGCTGCCAGAGTGGTGGGTGTAATTATTATAAACTGCGCCTACATAAATGGCGAGCCTGTCTGCCACCACAATTTTTTTAAACAGGCCCCAGAGCATCTGCTGTCCACCAATCACAAAATTGTCGTAAGTGAGCCGGGCTGGCATTTTTAATTGAGGTAAAAAACGGTGCGCTCTTTCAACAGGACCGGCAATTACTTTGGTAAACAATAAAAGATAGGTGGCGAAATGACCAAAATGTCTTTCTGCTTTTTCGTCTTCCCTTTTTATTTCAATAAGATAACCAATAGCCTGGAAAGTGATATACGAAATACCAAGTGGCGCTGCCAGGCTTATTAAAAGGCTGTTGGATACCTGTTTGCCGGAAATAAGGTTGAAGAGGTCTGTAAATGTGGAAGTAAAGAAGTTGGCATACTTGAAAAATACAAGGATGGCAATAATAAAACATACGCCGGCAACAAATATTTTCTGTTTGCCTTTTTCTGAAGTTGCCTGTTCAATAGCAATGCCCGTGTAATAGGTAAGCACGGTTATCAATAGCGGTACCAATACATACCCGGGCCTCGCAAATGCGTAAAAGAAAATGCTGCCGGCTAGCACCCATATCCACCTGAATTTGGCCGGCAATACGTACAGCACTGCCAATACCACGGCAAAGAAAATAAAGAAGCCAATTGAATTAAAAATCATTATCCCCTGTTTTTTGGTTGAACAGTTTTCTACAGGGGGAACGGATAATAGGTATTTTGACCGGTTGCCGGAACAACTGGTCAAATTTGGTACTGGCCGCAAGACGCAGTTTTTTGCACTGCTGAATGTGGCCGAAACATTTATAGTTTGCTGTTAATGCTGTCGATCAGTTCGCCAACATTTTTCCAGCTTTGTATTTCTTTAGCGGTAAATCTTATTTTAAATTGCTTTTCTACCGCCACTACCAGTTGCACATGTGTTAATGAATCCCAGCCTTCCACATCATCAGCTTTGCTGCTTTCTGAAAGTACAATATTGTCTTCATCAAGGGTATCGGCAAATACTTTACTGATCACCTGTAATATTTCTTCTCTAGTCATTGTTGCTTTTTTTAACAATAAAACATTTTTTGTTTTCGTGTGCAGCCACATCCAGTTGCCAATAGCTGCCCGCTTCCCTGAATCCTAATTTTTTAAAATGATCTTTTACCATTTCATTTTTCGGTGTGGGGATGTATTCGCCTTTCAGGTATGCGAAGCCGTTATCTTTTGCATAATTCACAATAGTGTTCAATGTAAAATCTTCCATGCCCCGCTTTAGCACCCGGCAGCTCATCAGCCAGGTTTCTATGAACAAGGTATCAGCGCTTTCTTTTTTTAAGATGATGATACAGATAAGTCCGTTATCACCAAACTTGTCAACGAGTGTAAAAGTAAATGGTGCATACGCATTATTATCTGCCATACTTTCTATATCTGCTTCTGTATACCGGACTGTTCTTAGATTAAACTGGTTGCTTCTTTGCGACAGTTGTGCCACCCTTGGTGTATTGAACTTTGTAAAGGGTTCTACCACCGATACCATCTCAAGGCTCTGCAAAAATTCATCTTCACTTCCAAAGCTCTTCTGCAATACTGCCCGCTGCGCCTCCACCTGGTACTGTTTTGTACGCTCTGCATCTTCACCAGAATAACTAACGGTTTCAAACAGGTTCAGCGTATATAGATATTCCAGGTATTCAGCCGGGTCTTCCGGAAGTTCGGGCACCGTGATGCCTGCAATGTTATCTCTAACGATATTTCTTTCAAAAGGATTGTCATCCAAAAATACCATGGAATCAAAACCAATATTCAGGATGCTTTGTATATGACGTATATTATCAACCTTGGTTTCCCAGTTGGCAACAAACACTGCAATATCTTCCAGGCGCAGCACCATGTCAGGGTGTTTCTCAAAAGGCTCTTTGGCAATACGCTCTGTATTTTTACTGCATACTGCTACAATGATCCCACGCTTTTGTAATTTTTTTACCCAGTATTGAAATTCGCTGAATGCTTTGCCAATACCCAGGCTGCCAATTTGAATATTCTCCAAACCATCATCACCAATGATCCCACCCCAGGTAGTATTATCAAGATCCAATATCACGCATTTTTTAAACCTGCCATTCAATGCCTTGATGATATCAAGCGTTTTCACTGCCACTTCTGGAAGGGTGTCAACACTCAATACCATTTCTGTATTGATATAAATGGAGCTTTGAAAAATGGCTGATTTACCATATTGGTTTTGTATTGTGGACAGATCACACACAAAAAAATCAGGTGTGGCCGCCGCAAACTCCATCAACCGGTAATTGAGTTTTCTTAATTGAAAGGGGAAAGAAGATGCAACTTTGTTAGAATAGCTGCCAAATACGGCATCATTTATCTCTGTATAGTTATAGTAGATGATCCTTGCATTCAATTTTTCTTTTAACTGGCTGTACATATTACCCACCAGGTCCATCCTGTTATCGGCCAGCAAAGAAAAAGCTTCGGGTTTTAGTTTATTATAAGTGCCCAGCAGTTTATGTGCTGATTGAAAGATGACCACAATGGAAGGTTCAAATGCATATAACTCACTGCCTTCATCAAAAACCTGCCGCTCAACCTGTCCAAAATCAGCTTCCCAAATTTGCAGGTCAAAACCTTCGTCGTATGCGGCGCCCCTTAAAGCCTGCGACAGCAACTGCGTGGCACTGTCGCCCAGCAACGCCAGCTTTAATGGCACCAGTCCCGTGTAGTCTTTTTTTAAATTCTTTTTTAGCGCTGCAAAAGTCTGCATAAGCAGGTTCGTTTTTAAATATTGATCGTTCAGCCAGTTTTCTATTTACTACTTCAGTCTTATTTAACGGGCTGTAGTAGCTGTGGGCAAAAATAACCGAATCAGGCCGTGCCCAAAACTAATTTAATGGTATAACAACGAAAATCTTGCGACTATATTTTGTGGAGATCATTTAATGCCGTACAGAATGCAGCATTAAAGCAATCAGTACCTTTAAAATCGCCTGTTTGGTGAATGCGTGGAAATTTTTATCTTCATGATATGTCAAAAAAAATAATACGCACCGACTCTGGTAATACTGATTTTATAGAGTTAGTAAAGCAGCTTGATAAAGACCTGGCCATCCGTGATGGTGACGATCATGCCTTCTACCACCAATTCAACAAAATAGATCTGTTAAAAAATGTGGTGGTTTTATATGAAGATAGTGTGCCATTAAGTTGTGGTGCCATTAAAGAAACTGCCCCGGGCAGTATGGAAGTTAAACGCATGTACACGGTACCTACTGCAAGGGGAAAAGGATTAGCAGCTGCGGTGTTAGGCGAATTAGAAAAGTGGGCAGCGGAATTGGGCAGTACCAACTGTGTACTGGAAACGGGCAAAAAACAACCGGAAGCAATTGCATTATACCAAAAATGTGGGTATCAAATTATTCCCAATTATGGGCAATATGCCGGGATTGACAACAGTGTGTGTTTTGAAAAGAAATTGTAATGTGCAAATTGTTGTCAAGTTTTTTTAGTTATGCGCAAATACAAATGCTGAAACTTTAAAAAAAGGAAAAATGCCACGAAGAGGATATGTTTACATGGTGCTTTTCTCTTTATTCATCTCAGTTTCGGGGGCAATAAAGTATAGGGTATATATAAAGCGGGATTTTAATCAGGTAATATATCAGCATTTGGTCTTGCAAACCCTTTTTTATATTCCTTCTATCTGTGATTCCGGGATTACTTCTTGTTCGTTGGTATTATAAAATGAAAGACAAATAGCGAAGGAGTATCTTAAACAAACATAATAGACAGTGGCAATGTGCCAACGGAAATCTCCATCAATACCTGTAAGTAATATGAAAAGCCGGCATATTGTATATCCTCGTAATAAAGTGTGGAGTTACTCTCCCAGCAGTTCGGCCAATAGTAACAATTCTTTCATTTTATACCGGTTCAGGTCATTATCAAAGCACTTGCTAAGTTCTTCCAGCAGATACTGAATAACAGCTTTGTTGCTCAATGCCCTGAAGTAAGAAGTAGTGGGAGGAACAGAAATGCGTTTAAAATAATTCTCTACATCCTTGTGAGAATACACCTGGCCATTGAGCGGATCAATATAAAATTTTATTTTTTCAGAGTTGTGGGCACCGGGGTGCAACAGGTCATAACTGGTATCCATATACGCCAAAATAAACTGCCTTGGAATATTGATGGCCCTTACCGGGATATCAAGCAACTGGCAAAGCACCAGGTATAAAATGCCATTACTGATAGCATTGCCCTTTTTTGTTTCAACTGTTTTATTGATGAAAAAATCTTCGGGTTGGGTATAGCCAATTTCAACACCAATCTGTTTGTAATAATTATAGAGTATACTGCTGATCACATTGGCCTGTTCCAGGGGTGTGAGGTAATTGTTTAACTCCAGCCAGATATTGCGCCGGATCTTTTCAATTTCCTGCAGGGTTTGTATGGTTTGAATGTCGGGATAATGATACCTTGCTGTAAGTAAGGCACCCTGCAATAGTTCGCAATTGCCGGTTTTCCAGTTGTCAAAATCTGCAGTGAGGTCTTTGTAATGCAGTTTGTGTATCATCAGCTCAATACGTTCCTGGATCGTTTCATCGCTGGTATGCTCCCACAAATGTTCAAGATTAGGAATAATGCCTTTACCAAGGGAGATAAGCCTGTCGCTCACCGTATTGTATACTTCTTCGTCCGGGTCGTCAATCAGGTGAAGCAATGCTGATATTTCTTTATTTTCCTGCAATAGCTAGATTTATAAAATGAAATTCGTTATTTGAACGAAATAACTGTTGATATTATTTTCCACAACTGTTGATTATTATAAACTGCTCATATCGCAGCAAATACAGTTTTGCCGGAAACTTGTACGGTTTTAGTTCATTCTCTTTACTTTGCAGTGTTATCTATTACGATTATGCTGCTTAGCAAATTCAAGGAATATATTGCAGAAAAACATCTTTTTCAACCAAAAGACAGGTTACTGCTGGCTGTTAGTGGCGGTGTGGATTCTGTTGTACTATGCGAACTATGCCACCAGGCCGGTTTCGGTTTTATAATGGCGCATTGTAATTTTCAATTAAGAGGAGAGGAGAGTGACCGGGATGAAAGTTTTGTGAGGACATTGGGTGAAAAATATGGCGTAGAGGTTTTGATGAAAAAATTTGACACCACCTTAATAGCAGCTGCAGAAAAAAAATCAATTGAAACAACTGCAAGGGAACTTCGATATCAATGGTTTTATGAGCTGATTGGAAGCGATGAGCTAGAAGTGGTTGGCAATTTGCGAAAAGATGGAACAGGGTTGACCGGTACCGGGCAGCAAACACCTGTTGGTAATAACTGGTTTATACTTACAGCCCATCATGCCGATGATACTATTGAAACTGCTGTGATGAATTTTTTCAGGGGCACCGGTATTGCGGGCATCAGGGGAATTTTACCCAGGCAGGGAAAGCTCATTCGCCCATTATTATTTGCAAGAAGGATGGAACTGGAAGCATTTGCTAAAGACAACCGGCTGGAATTTGTAACAGATAGTACTAACCTGCAAAATGATTACACCCGTAATTTTTTCCGGAACAACATTTTGCCACAGGTTGCAGCCGTATACCCGGAAGCAGCCATGAACGTTTTGCATAATATCAGCCGGTTTGCCGAAACAGAACAATTGTACCAGCAGGCTATTGACTGGCATAAAAAAAAGCTGCTGGAGAAAAAAGGCAGCGAACATCATATACCGGTTTTAAAGCTGCAGCAGACTGTGCCGCTGCAAACAGTGCTGTATGAAATCATTAAAGAGTATAATTTTTCTCCCCACCAGGTAAATGATGCTGCTGCATTGCTTCAAAGTGAAACAGGGAGATATATACAATCTTCCACTCACCGCATTATCAAAAACCGTAATTGGCTTATCATTACACCCAATGAAACCGGGGCAGGACAGCATATTTTAATTGAAGCCGGCGATGATAAAATTATTTTTGAAGGCGGTGAAATCAGGATGAAACGCAGTACTGCGGCTGAACATAAAATAAAACAATCTCCTTTGATCGGCCAACTGGACATCAATGACATCAGTTTTCCGCTGCTGCTGCGCCAATGGAAACAAGGCGATTATTTTTATCCGTTGGGTATGAATAAAAAAAAGAAGCTCAGCCGTTTTTTTATTGACAAAAAGCTTTCGTTGCCGGACAAGGAAAACGTGTGGGTACTGGAGATGAATAAAAAGATCATCTGGGTAGTGGGTATGCGGATTGATAACCGTTTTAAAATAACAGCACAAACCAAGCAGGTACTGATAGCAGAATGGATTAAAAAACCGGGTGGGTAAGCTGGTAAAAGAAGTTGACAAATTTATCAGGATGTATGATGCCGGTAAATGCAAAGCCATATAAAGATCCCCACAGGTGAGCATTGTGTCCTATATTATCACCACCACGTTTAGCCATATACGCACAATACACCAGGTATAATATTGCAAACACAATGTTTGGCAAGGCAAGGGCTGGTATACCGAAAAGCACGATGTTTTTATGCCAGGGGCTCATGATGATGGTTGAAAATACCACCGCTGATACTGCCCCGGATGCTCCCAGTGCAGCATAGCCCGAATTGTTCCTGTTCTGTACAAAATCAAAAATGGTGGAAGCTACTAAGGCACTCAGATAAAAAATAATGTACTGCGGCTGGTTGAAAAGAACTGCCTCAGCCATCCTGCCAAAAGAATACAAAGTGAATAAGTTAAAGAACAGGTGCATGTAATCCGCATGAATAAAACCATAACTGATAAACCTGTAATATGCTTCAGGTTTATTCATGCCATAGGGATAAAAGATCAGTTTATATTTCAGGTCATTGTTATTAAACGCCATAAGGGAAATGCCTACTGTTATAATAATGATCGTGTAGGTAACAGGGTATAAAGCGAATTCGTTCATGCTGTGTTTTTACTGGTGATGGTATTTTTCGTTTCTTAAAATGGTGCAGGCCCGGTACACCTGCTCGGCCAAAATTAACCTTACTAACTGATGTGGAAAAACAAGTTGGGATAAACTCCATTTATAATTAGCCCTGGCAGCCACTTCATTACTCACCCCATAGGCTCCGCCGATCACAAACACCAGGTTTTTTACACTTTCATTGGCCCTGGTCTGTAAAAACTGCGCCAGGCCTTCACTGGTTGTTTGTTTTCCTCTTTCATCCAGCAATACCACATAATCGTCTTTTTGAAAGGTTGACAACAGCAGTTCGCCTTCTTTTTTCTTCAGCTCAGTTTCCGGCAGCAAACCGGCATTTTTAGGCATGGGCAGTACCTGCCACTCAGCCGGAAAGTAGTTACTGGCCCGCTTTGTGAACATCTCCACGCCCTCCTTTACAAAAGGTTCATGTGCCTTGCCGATGGCCCTAAAAACTAGCTTCATGAGATTCTTTGCCAGCAAAAATGCATAAAGAGTTGGGATGAAAGAAATAAATCTCTATTTTTGCACTCCTTTTTAGGGAAATGGCTGCACAGCTCAACTAAATAGAGCATCCCGACGAACAGTCGGGAAGGTTTTAGGAAGGAGGGTACAAAGCAAAAAAAGGCTGCGTAGCTCAACTGAATAGAGCATCTGACTACGGATCAGAAGGTTTTAGGTTTGAATCCTAACGCGGTCACACAGAAAAGGAAAGGGTTTCATGAAAATGAAGCCCTTTTTTATTTTGGTAATTCCAGCACAGTTCCGACACAATTTGACTGTAAAGGGGATTTTGAGTTCAGTTTACAGCATCCGAATTTATATAGCTAAGATTGTAAAATCCAGTTTAAATGATCTTTTATAAATGCTCCAATTGCCTTTTAATACATTGTTATAA
>JAKQJG010000171.1 GCA_029561305.1 Bacteroidota bacterium
GATGCCAGTAAAAAACAAATGACGATAAAGCGCAATGGCGGAGAACGGGTATTTACAAAGGATAATTAAAAACGAATTACTTCAAACTGAGCTGTTAACCCTTTCCTTCCGGAGCAAGTCTCCCAATTACTAAACGTTTCCAAGGCGATGTGTCCACGACGGGCTATGAGCGCAGCTGTGGCACTCGCCGTGCTATGGAAACCCATTACCTTTACTCCATGCCCATCAAAACAAAAACACCAACCGACAACGGCCATTTTTTCATCACATTCACCTGCTTCAACTGGCTGCCATTAATTGAAACAACCAACGGCTATGATTTGGTTTGCAACTACAGCTCAGCAAAATTTTATCGTGTGGAGAGCAAGGCGTTTATCCTGTGCTAAATTTTAAAATGTTGAGTGATTTTGATTTTGGCATTTCGCCCTGAAACGCCGGCGAGTCCCACGGTCAGCGCTGCAAAAGCTATGAGTGGAGATATCGCCTAGGAAGTGTTAGTATGGGGAGACTTGCTCCGAAAGTAATCCCTACGCCTTTGTTTGTGGCGACAAAACAATATTTGCATTGAAGTGGTTGCTCAGGACTCAGGACTTGATTTCCCTCTTAATCAACCTCTGAAAATAAAAACTCCTTTATGGTGCAGGAATTACCCTTAGCTCGTTTTCCGCATCCCTGGCTACAGTAAACTGCAGGTTGGCTTCCACATTCATCGTAAAATCACCAATAACTTGTGTCTCAGTAAAAGATTCTACTTTAAAATGACAAATAATATTGTTTTCCATGTATACCGGCAACACATCACCTCTTTTTACATTGCTGTCAGCGGCTTGAAAAATGATCGATTGCATATATTGAAGTTGTATTATAAAAAACGTTTTCAAATTTTCTTTGTCCTCAACACGGTTTCACTTATGATGTTGCATAACTGCCTAAACTAGAAAACAGGAAATCTCAGCAATTGAATAATAAAAATCTATTTGAATATCTATTGAAAATTGAAAAGCAATGATGGCATTGTAGTTGATTAACAATTTATATACCATATAAATAAACAGTCACAACAATACAATAGCTTCTGCTTGGTTTGGGGTTTTGTGGAAAGAGAAGCGTGTGTCACTACGATTATTGTAGACAAATTTCTCATATGGATAGTAATAGTATGCTCAAACAGTTAAATTTTAGTTCATGAAAATATACCTGGTCTTATTTTTTTCCTTCCTTTTTTCTCATATTTCAGCGCAACCATTTGCTCTTAGATACATGCAACTTACTTCTCAGCAACAGGAACTAAGAATGGCCTATGTCTATGAGAAAACTGCCATAAAATCCAATAAGACAATTGTGCTGCTTCATGGCAAAAACTTTTCCAGCAATTACTGGACTACAACCATCAGATTTTTATTGAAACAGGGATACAATGTGCTGGCACCTGACCAGGTTGGATTTGGCAATTCATCTATGCCAGGTAATTATCAATTCTCCTTTCAGCAACTGGCATATAATACCAAAAAACTCATCGACACCCTGGGCATAGTAAAACCAATTATCTTAGGTCATTCCATGGGTGGAATGCTGGCGATACGCTATGCAATAATGTACCCGGATGACTGCAGGCAACTGATACTGGAAGGTCCGATAGGTTTGGAAGACTGGAAATTATCTATCCCTTATACCAGCATTGACGATACTTATAAAAGTGAATTAAAAAAAGACAAAGCTTCCCTCAAAAAATACATGCTTGAAAATTATTTTCACAACGAATGGAAAGCCAGCTACGATAGTTTACTAAATGATATCAGCTCGTATTTAACGAAAAAGAACTACGCCTGGAACATGGCACTCACATCTGATATGCTGTATACACAGCCGGTGATTTATGAACTGGAAAATGTAAAAGTAAAAACCGTTCTTATTGTGGGAGAATTAGACAGAACAGCCCCTGGAAAAGAAAAAGCGGGTAAACAGGCGGCGGAAAAACTAGGCAACTATCCTGCACTGGCAAAAGCAGCGGCTGCCAGGATACCGAATTGTGAACTCCACATTTTAAAAGGAATAGGTCATATTCCGCATGAAGAAGACTTTACACAATTCACCAAACTCTTACTTACATACTTAGGAAAATAACGAATCCAATTATAAATATTAACAACAGCATCATGATCCCGAAAATTGTATTTGCATTTGTAATAATGGCCAGCTTTTCTTGTAAAGGTCAACCTTCCGGCAACCAGAACACAACAACTGGTCCGCAACAAAAAGACAGCCTGCCAGAGCCCTTTGCAACAAAATCCAGCAAGAACTTTAGTAAAGTAATTGGCTGGCAAGACAACGAAAAACCTGTTGCACCAACAGGTTTTATGGTAACCAGATTCGCTGATAGCTTAGACAATCCAAGATGGCTGTACGAAGCAGCCAATGGAGACATTTTTGTTGCCGAGTCGAATACCATCTTAAAAGGAATTAAAAAAGTGGGTGCAAAGATTTCACGTAAGATCAAGACGCAGAATTTAGGAGAAAGTGCTAACCGCATCACTTTATTCAGGGATCAAAACAAAGACGGCATTTTTGAACGCCGATACATATTTGCGGAGGAATTAAACCAGCCATTGGGCATGCTGATTGTACAAAATCATTTTTATGTAGCCAATACAGATGGGGTATTGCAGTTTGATTACAGCGTGGGCGATACAGTGCTGCAAGGCTCCGGAAAGAAAATCGTTTCATTGCCGGCTGGTGGTTACAACAATCACTGGACAAGAAATATGATCGCTAATAAAGAAGGCAGCAAAATATACATCTCAGTCGGTTCCGGAAGTAATGTGGGAGAAAATGGAATGGAACATGAAGTACGCAGGGC
>JAKQJG010000190.1 GCA_029561305.1 Bacteroidota bacterium
ATCCAAAAGCTTTTGCTGCCGATGAAGAAATACGCAGCTACTGGAGTGCGACAACAGGCAACAAAGGTGAATGGATAACAATGAACCTGCAACAGGAATGTACTGTCAACGCTGTACAGGTAAACTATGCAGAGAACGAAACAACATTGTTTGGCCGCAGCGATGAAATGTATTACCAGTATTTATTGGAATACTCCACAGACAATAAAAACTGGACAATAGCAGAAGACAAAACACAAAACAAAACCGACGTTCCGCATGATTATATTGAATTTAAAAAAGCCATCAAAGCCCGTTACATCAGGCTTACGAATCACCATGTACCCAGTGGAACTTTTGCATTAGCAGGATTACGTGTCTTTGGCAATGCCGGTGGTAAAGCTCCAGCTACTACCGGAGAATTTACAGTTGTGCGTTCTGAAAAAGACAGGTGTGTGGCAACGGTAAAATGGACAGCCACCCCAGGAGCGGTTGGATACAATATCAGGTATGGAACTGCAAAAGATAAATTGTATCAAACCTACCAGGTATTGGGAACAGACTCTGTCACTATTAAAAGCCTGAACAGTTCACAGCAGTATTTTTTCACCATCGACTGCTTTAATGAAAATGGCGTAACAAAAGGAAAAGAAATTAAAGAGCTTAACTAACATAATTAAAAATCACCAATGAAATTTTTCGCTTCTACTGTTGTTGCTTGTTTACTGACAGTCATTTTATCTGCCCAGCAACTCCCCTATCAAAATCCTGCTTTGTCATCAGATGCCAGGGCAAAGGACCTGCTTTCGAGATTAACATTGGAAGAAAAAGCATCGCTGATGTTTGATCAATCGCCTGCCATACCAAGACTGGGCATTAAAAAGTTTAACTGGTGGAGTGAAGCATTGCATGGATTGGCCAACAATGATAACGTAACTGTTTTTCCAGAACCCGTTGGCATGGCGGCATCGTTTGATGATTCATTGGTATTTAAAATATTCAATGCAACTTCTTATGAAGTGAGGGCCAAGTATCATGATGCATTGAGAAATGGCAAAGAGAACAGGCGCTTTTTAAGTCTTTCTGTGTGGACACCCAATGTAAATATTTTCCGTGATCCACGTTGGGGCCGTGGCCAGGAAACCTATGGAGAAGATCCCTACCTCACTTCAAGAATGGGTATCCAGGTTGTAAAAGGATTGCAAGGTCCAGCAGATGCGAAGTATCGCAAACTGCTTGCCTGTGCCAAACACTATGCTGTACACTCCGGACCGGAATGGAGCAGGCACACTTTGAATTTAAATAATGTCAGTCCAAGAGAACTTTGGGAAACCTATTTGCCTGCATTCAAATCATTGGTGCAGGATGCAGATGTAAGGCAGGTGATGTGTGCATACCAAAGACTGGACGATGAGCCTTGCTGTGGCAACACCCGTTTATTGCAAACCATCCTTCGGGAAGAATGGGGCTTTAAATATGTAGTAGTTTCTGATTGTGGTGCCATCACTGATTTTTTTACCAGTCATAAAACTTCGTCCGATGCAGTGCATGCTTCTGCAAAAGGAGTGTTAGCCGGTACCGATGTGGAATGTGTATGGCAGGGCTATGCCTATGAAAAATTACCAGAGGCAGTGGCCAAAGGATTGATCAAAGAAAAGGAAGTGAATAGTCATTTATTAAAAGTATTAACCGGTCGTTTTGACCTGGGTGATTTTGATGAGAATGCGATCGTGCCCTGGGCAAATATTCCTATGTCAATTGTCAACAATGAGGAACATAGAAAACTGGCATTGGATATGTCACTGGAATCGATGACATTGCTTCAGAATAATAATAATGTCCTTCCTTTAAAAAAATCGGCAAAAAAAATAGCTGTGGTTGGCCCCAACGCAGACAATGAACCCATGCTATGGGGAAATTATAATGGCACACCGGTGAGAACCATTTCTATCCTGAATGGTATCAAATCAAAATTAGCTGTCAACAGCGTTGTGTATGATAAAGCCTGCGACCTGGTGGAGAACAAAGTAACACAGAGCTATTTTTCAAAAGCAACTGCAGCAGGTAAAAGAGGATTCAAAGCAATTTACTGGAACAACCGGGAGCGTACGGGCGATCCTGTTACCACAGATCAAATTGCCAACCCAATTAAAATGACCACAGCAGGTGATCATGAATTTGCCTCTGGCGTTAAGCTGGTGGATTTTGCTGCTTTGTACGAAACGGAGTTTACTGCTCCTGAAACAGAAGAGATCGTTTTTAAATGTGGCGCCACCGGTTACTTTGAATTATTTGTAAATGATTCCTCATTAGCACGATACAATAACTGGCGTACCCTTCCTTCAAGAATTGCTTATGCTGTTGAAAAAGGAAAAACATATCAAATAAAGATACGGTATGCCCAGTTAAACAACTGGCAGGCCAATCTTGAATTTGATTTTGGTAAAGAACTTGATATTGATTTCACCAGCCTTGTCAATAAATTAAAAGACATTGATGAA
>JAKQJG010000201.1 GCA_029561305.1 Bacteroidota bacterium
GCCAGTAACAGGTCGTCAAAAGTGTAACCATCATCGGCATCCACAATGGGGTAGGGACTGTTGGCAGAATTAAATCCTTCCTGTCCTATTTTAATTTGGAATGTAGCAGATAATGTTTGTGCAGGGGTGGCGTTTTCCAAAACTTCATTCACATTAATGATACCTCTTTTCCATTCTCCCAGGGCGGGCTGGTTAGCAAATAAGTCATAAGCCTGCACCCAGGTATTGTTTTCACTTCCTCTGATCCAGACTTTATTGCCCGGTGCATCGGCCTGTCCATGATTTTTATAGAAAAATTCAAAACGTATTTGTTTGCCGGTAAACAGCGACAAATTATAATTAAATGTGGCGCTGTCTGTGTTAGAGCTATTGCTGTAAGGAGCCTGGTCAAGTGTGAGAGCATTGGTGCCGGAATGTGAAAAGCCTGTATTTACAAAAGCCCTTGCACGCCCTCTTGTACTGCTGGTACCAAAGTCAAGATACTTATTGCCGCCCACAGCCAATTCTCCTATGATAAATTCAGTGCCGGCATTGGTTGTTTCAAAACTTTCTGTCAACGGCAAACTGGCAATGGCAGCATTGTTTATATACTTTACTGTTTTGTATGTGGTATCGTTTGAATGATTGAGATCACTTGTTTTTGTTACCCACGCTTTAAAAGTATATTGATAACCTGCAGCAGGCACCGGGTACATTCCGTTGAATGTATAAGATAGCGAAGCCCCTGGGTTGATGGTGGTATTGATAGTTTCTGTGATTACAGCCCCGCCGTAATCATACGACACATTGTACGGTCCGGTTACTGCAAAGGAGCTGATGTTTTTGATAGTAACCTTCACCGGCCTGGTTGCACTGGCAGCATTTGCAAAAAACTGTCTCGCACTTACCGGCTCCAGGATAGAATCTATTTTGAGGTCATCGCTAAAAGGAGTCAGGTCGCAAAATTGCCCGTTGTTAGGTCTTGCAGATACTGCGATGGAACGTCTGCCGGAAAGGGTATTGATCTTTGCAGCAACTGCAAACCAATAAGTTTGATTTTTATTCAGACCCGTTAACAGGTAGTTACTGGAAAGGCTATTGGCAACTACTTTCATACTGTCGCCGGATAATTGATAAATGTCATAACTGTCTGCACCAGTAACAACTTCCCAGTCTAGAATAACCGCACCTTCGCAGGCATTCGTTACCGTTACTACAGGCTGTCCCAATATACTAAAGCCAAAACTGCTTTGACCGCTTAATGATGTGTTGTTCCTGCTGATCCTGATCAACGCATTACCCGATGCAACTGCAGGCACTACCCAGTTATACAATCTTGCTGTGGCAGAAACATTATTGCTGATCACAGACCAGCTGTTGCCGTTGTTCACAGAGTATTCTATTGTAAAACTATTTGCTTCACTTCCATAAGCACTCCAGCGGATCACTTCTGTTTCACCGGGTACCCAGGTTTCACCACCATAAGGATATTCAACTGTTACGCTGTTTTTGATGATCTCATACGTTACCACGTAGTCTTGCGTGCCGGAAGGAATATTATAACCATTCAATGCAGCCGAATAAATGCCGGGGGCCGGATTTTCTATTACTGCCTGCTCTACATTATTGAGATGGTCCGGTGCTTCGGTTGCAATATTGTTTACATTGGCTGGTGTGCTGTTCAATACCAATGGCCGGTGCAATGTCAGTGAAGGTTCTATCAGCACCATGTCAATGTCATTTACAAGGGTAGTGGCGGCATTACTTGCTGCTGCAGGATCATTCCAGTACAGCATTACTTTCAACCGGCGTGTGTTAGCAGGAACTGTAAAGTTATGAGTGGCATTAGCGCCATTAGCAATGTTGCCGGTGAAATAACGGTTACTGTCAATCGCTTCTACAGCACGCCTGGTATTCATCATTCCAAATCCGAAAGTAAAATCAGGTCCAGCATTGCCCAGGTCTTCAGCGGTGTTGCATGCAATGGCTTTCATCAAAGCGCTCTCAGGATTGTTACCTGCCTTTGTTTGCCTGTATCTTTCATACATCAAAGCCAATGCACCCGTTACGCCCGGTGCCGCCATACTGGTACCGTAGTTAAGATCGTATCCATTAGCGGGGGTGGTAGAGAGTACTGCATAGCCGTCTGTGGTAATTTCTGGTTTTATTCTGCCATCTGCCGTAGGCCCACGTCCACTATAGGAGGCAATACTATTGTTTGCAACATTCAATGCACCAACCGTTAGAATATTTTTGCCACACTGCCAGCCCGACTTGATGGTGCCGAAAGATGCAGGGTATGGTGCACAGGTTGTGCCGCCATCGTTACCCGATGCAAATACATGCTGCAATTCTTCATAGTTCATCATTTGGGCATCGCCATAACTACTGAGCCCATTGTATTCACGCTCTCCCGGGCAACCAGAAGGTGCTGAGTGATACGAATTGTTGGTAGCAATCATATCATAATCGGTAACATACGACGGTGCATAGATAATTACATCACTAAAACTCTGGTTTATAATCGCAGCTTTTGAAGCCATGCCCCTGTGCCTGGGGTTGATTATACCACCGCCTGCGGCTGTGCCGGCAACATGTGTTCCATGATAACTGGCTGTGTTAGGTGTACGGTTGATAAGCCTGCCAGTGAAATCAATATGCGTGGAAATATCTGCATTATCACCAATACCAATAGTCACTCCTTTACCGTTCAGGTTTTTGCCGCCCCAGGCGTTTAAACCACTCACGGCATGGGCACCACGACTGTCGTAGTTTACCGGCTGGTCTTTTATTAGCTGCAGGTCAATGCTTGTTACAAAGGGCAATGCAGCAATGGAATCAACAATTGCCCTGTTGTATTGAATCAAAATCAGGTTGCCCGCTGAAAATTTTTCGGTAATGATAACAGCACCTTTTTGCCTGAGGGAAGCCACAACCGTACTTTTATCTGCTTGCCCGTAATAGTTAACAGCAATGCACTGCTCCTCTTCTTTTTTTGCAGGAGCACTATAGCTGAATACTGATTTATTGATCTTGTAAAAAGCGGGCACTACATTTATTGCGATGACCTGGTAGTTTTTGGCAGTGGCAAAATCGAAATTTCTTTTTATTGCGGCGAGGTAAGTATGTTCTGGCAGATAGCTGTATAACGACACCCCTGCCAATTTTAATTTTACCTGTGTATCTTTTGAGGGCAGCACGCTGAATTGTACAAGTACAAAATAATGGTCTCCAAACAACGAAGAGCTGATGTCCGCTTTTGTGAAGTTTTGTTTCTCAATATTATTGCCCGTGATAAAATGACCGTTGGCAAAACGAACCGGCCATTCATTTGTTTGTGCAAATGAACCGCATTGAAGCAATCCCAAAAAAGCAATAAATACAACTTTGTAAAATAGTTTCATCAGCAATACCTGTTAATTGTGGAAGCCCCGAAAATAGTGCATTTTATGGTGAAAACCGGCGTTTGTTAAGCCTGTAAAATGTACGTTAATTCAGTGGTTGTGGTTGTGTTGTAGTGTTAACCATCTATCTTTGCGCCGCAAATGAATTTGGAAGTGTTGAAGAAGGAGTACGCAGATAACCCCCGCTGTTTTCAAATAGCGGACAGGTTACTATTGTCTGCCCCGCAATCCCTTCACCTGGCTGGTCTTTATGGAAGTGCTCCAGCCTTTGTTGTGGACGCCGTATTTAGCCATCCGAAAGCCGCACAGATCAATCATGTTATCATATTGAGGGACGCAGAAGAAGCTGCTTATTTCCACAACACATTAGAAAATATTACCGGCGCACTGGATGTTTTTTATTTCCCTTCTTCTTTTAAAAATAAAAAGAATTACCGCCTGCTCAACAGCAGCCACGTAATGCTGCGTACAGAAGCGCTTACAAAAATTGCCAGCAACCAGAATTTTACGGTCAACAAAAAAATATTTGTTACTTACCCTGATGCTTTGTTTGAAAAAGTAGTGCTGTCCAAAAGTTTATCAGAGAATATCATTTCCATCAAACAGGCAGAAACCATCGATGTGAATGGTATCCTTGAAAAGTTTGTGAACAATGGTTTTGTGAGAACAGATTTTGTGTATGAGCCGGGACAGTTTGCTGTACGGGGTGGCATACTCGATATTTACTCTTACGGAAATGAAAAGCCCTACCGGATCGAATTGTTTGGCAATGAGGTGGACAGCATCAGGATCTTTGACCCGGAAACACAATTAAGTGAAAGAAAACTGCTGCAGGTAAATATCATTCCCAATGTAGAAACGCAGTTTGAATCAGGGGAAAGAGTTTCCTTGTTTGATTTTTTACCAGAGAATACAGTGGTATGGAGTGAAGACTGGGAGTTTATCAAAGAAAAAATTCAACAACAGGAAGAAGACCTGGAGTTGTTTTTAGAAGTGGTGAAAAGCGGAAGTTATCATTCTGCGGCTGTTAATGAAGACGAAGCTGATCTCACCGAAAAAAAGGATGTAACAGCAGCTGATTTTGTAACAGCGGATGAAATAGAGAAACAGATCCAGCAACGGCATATCATCGAGTTTGGTAAAAAAGCTTTCTTCCAAAATGGGAAGCATGAAACAATCCAGTTCTCAACCAAAGAACAACCAGCATTTAACAGGCAATTCGATCTGCTGATCAAAAATCTGAAAGAGTACGAAGCAAAGCATTACAATATTTATCTTTTTGCTGATAACCCAAAGCAATTAGAAAGGCTGCACAGTATTTTTATTGATTTGAAAGCAGAGGTGCAGGTGATTCCCATTCCTACTTCTATTCATGAAGGGTTTATTGACGATGACCTTAAATGTGTTTGCTATACAGATCACCAGATCTTTCAACGTTATCACAAGTATAAAGTAAAGCAGGCGTTCAACAAGAACAAAGCGCTTACTTTAAAAACCTTAAGAGAATTACAGCCGGGAGATTATGTTACGCATATTGATCATGGCGTGGGGGTGTACAGTGGTCTGCAAAAGATAGAAGCCAATGGCAAGATGCAGGAAGCCGTGCGGATACAATATAAAGATGGTGACCTGCTTTATGTAAATATATCCTCGCTGCATAAAATAAGCAAGTACAGTGGTAAAGAAGGCAGTGTACCCAAGATGAATAAACTGGGTAGTGATGTATGGAGCAAACTAAAAGAAAAAACCAAGAAGCAGGTAAAAGATATCGCTACTGATCTGATCAAATTATATGCACAGCGAAAAAGCCAGGAAGGTTTTGCCCATTCGCCGGATAATTATATGCAGACAGAGCTGGAAGCAAGTTTTATTTATGAAGACACACCCGACCAGGCAAAGGCCAGCGAGGATGTAAAAAAAGATATGCAGAAACCGCAACCCATGGACCGGCTGGTGTGTGGTGATGTGGGTTTTGGAAAAACAGAAGTGGCCATCAGGGCAGCTTTCAAAACCTGTTGTGATAATAAACAGGCTGCTGTGCTGGTGCCAACGACTATTTTGGCTTACCAGCACTTTAAAACTTTCAGCGACCGCTTAAAAGATTTTCCTGTGACCGTTGATTTTATCAACCGGTTTAAATCTGCCAAAGAAAGAAAAGAAACACTTAAGAAACTCGAAGAGGGCAAGATCGATATCATTATTGGCACGCATGCCATACTCAGCAAGGATATGAAGTTTAAAGACCTGGGTGTGATGATCATTGATGAGGAACAGAAATTTGGTGTGGCGGCAAAAGAGAAATTGAAACTGCTCCGCACCACGGTTGACTCACTAACGCTGACAGCTACCCCCATACCAAGAACCCTGCAGTTCAGTTTGATGGGAGCAAGAGACCTGAGTATTATCAATACACCACCGCCCAACAGGCAGCCGATACAAACGGAAGTGATGGTGTTTAATGAAGACATTATCCGGGATACCATTTATTACGAAACAGAAAGAGGCGGACAGGTTTTTTTTATTCATAACCGGGTAAATGGGCTGAGTGAAATGAAAGGACTGATACAGGGTTTATGTCCTGATCTCTCCATTGCATTTGCACATGGACAAATGGATGGCGACCAGCTGGAAGACACCATCCTGGATTTTATGGATAAAAAGTATGATGTGCTGGTATGTACCAATATTGTGGAAAGCGGCGTGGATATCCCGAATGTAAATACCATCATTGTAAACAATGCACACCAGTTTGGATTGAGTGACCTGCACCAGTTGAGGGGACGGGTTGGTCGAAGCAATAAAAAAGCCTTCTGTTATTTGCTGGCGCCGCCCATGAGTACATTGCCGCCAGACAGCCGCAAACGTTTATCTACTTTAGAACAATACAGTGATCTTGGCAGTGGTTTTCAAATTGCCATGAGAGATCTTGATATACGTGGCGCAGGAAATTTATTGGGTGGTGAACAAAGTGGGTTTATTGCAGAGATCGGTTTTGAGATGTACCAGAAGATACTGGATGAAGCCGTGAAAGAATTAAAGCGTTCCCAGTTCCGTGAGTTGTTTAAAGAAGAAATACAGCAGCAGGATGATTTTGTAAGTGACTGCAGCATTGATACCGACCTGGAGATATTGATTCCAGACAGTTATGTGGAAAGTATTACGGAGAGATTAACGCTCTACACCCGGTTAGACAATAGCGCCAATGAACGTGAGTTGGAAGAATTTCATACAGAAATGCAGGACCGCTTTGGTCCCATACCTCCACAGGTGGAAGATCTTTTTACAACTGTGCGTACCCGCAAGACAGCCGTTGCCTTAGGTTTTGAAAAACTCTTCTTAAAAAATGAAGTGCTCAAATGTTTCTTTGTCAGCAATCCTGATTCACCTTATTTCCAGAGTGAGACCTTCAATCTAATTCTGCTTTTTTTACAGAAGGCTACCAATAAAGCAAAACTCAAGCAGGTTGGCAAGCACGGCATTTTAGAAGTACAGAGTGTAGAAACGATGAGTGACTTGTATGCGTTTTTGAAAAAGATGCACGGGTTTGTGGAGGAGGAGAAGAAAGAGCTGGTGTAATACGCTTGTACAGACTTCCGAAGTTTTTAAAACTTCGGAAGTCTAAGAAGTCTATATCTTTTCCAGCGCCCTCTCCAGATCCCCTGTCAAATAATCCGCTTCTTCCAGCCCCACATACAACCGCATCATCCGGTGATCTTTATTGGCGGCATTAAATTGTTCTCTTTTTATACCAGCGCATTTAGGAATAATTAAACTTTCATGTCCGCCCCAGCTCACGGCCATCATGATGTGTTGCAGGCTCTCACAAAATCTCTCTACTGCATCAATACTATCGGCTTTAATATAAAAACTCAGTAAGCCGCAGGCACCACTCATTTGTTGCTTGGCCAGGTCGTATTGAGGGAAATAGTTGTCAAAAGGGAATAACACTTCTTCCACTTTGGGATGTTGTTTTAAAAACTCCAGTACTTTCCAGGTTGTTTTGGTAATGTGTTCTAAACGCATGGGTAATGTTCTTAATCCACGTATTAGTAACCATGCGCTAAAGGGAGAAATACCGCTGCCAATGTTTAAGTATTCACTGTTAAATATTTTAGTCATCATTTCTTTGCTGCCGCTTAGCACACCTGCCACCACATCGCTATGACCGCCAATATACTTGGTAGCAGATTGTAAACTCATATCAATGCCCAGTTCTACTGGCCGTTGATAGATGGGGGTGCAATAACTATTATCACAGATGGTAATGATATTTTCTGCTTTGGCTAATTCTGCAACCGCTTTCAGATCCTGAATCGCATAGTCCCAACTGTTAGGTGTTTCTAAGTAGATCACCCGGGTATTGGGTAAAACGGCCCTTTCGAAATTTTCAATATTTGTTCCATCAACATAGGTGGTGGTAACACCAAACCTGGGTAATATCACATTGAACATTTTCTTCGCCCATGTATAAGGATGTTTTACACTTACAATATGATCACCACTTTTTATATTGGCTAAAACGGCTGCAAAAATAGCTGCGGCCCCACTGTTAAAAACAAGACAGTCCTCAGCTCCATCCAGGGCCGCTAATTTTTTTCTGAGTATGTCGATGGTGGGGTTATTGCCGCGGCTGTATAATAAAGATCCGTACTCATCTGCAAAAGCATTCCGCAGTTCGTCTACTTTTTTAAATGCAAAATTGCTGGTCTGCATGATCGGGGGCGCCACTGCATTAAAGTATTGTTCCCTGTCTTCTGCCAGCTCGTTGATAATGTAAGAAATGTCC
>JAKQJG010000212.1 GCA_029561305.1 Bacteroidota bacterium
ATAAAAGAAAGATATCTTGACGTAAGCCCGGGGGGCAAGATGGTCATAAGCAGCATACCCTGCCATTTCTTACAAGGTACCAAATGCAGCATCTACGAAAACCGCTTTGAAGGCTGCAGGGAGTTCCCCCATTTAGACCGGGCCAATTTTACACAACGCCTGTTTGGAACAATGATGTATTATGGCACTTGTCCCATTATTTTCAATGTAATTGAATTATTAAAGGAAGAACTGGAATTTAAAACTGTTTAAATCCAGCATTCCTTACCGGCCTGCAATAATAACAGTTGCATTTACATGCTATTTTTTCTATCTTAACCAAAAACTGTATTGCATGAGATTTAAATTAATTGCGGCAGCAGGCATTATCCCGGTAATTTTTGTTGCCGCAGTAACACTTTCTGACAGCAAAAAGGAAATAATTCCCGTAAAAGTTTCCGCAGAAGCAATCCTGAAAAGTAAACAGATCATTCAATGTTCACCTGACTGGGCAAGTATTGATGAAGATAGCCTTGCCAACAGTATCAGCGTATTGCCGGGATGGGGCAACTACGTTTGGAATATCAGCGCAGCAAATGACAGTGCCCGTTTTTATTTTAACCAGGGCATCAATTTGTACTATGCCTTTCATATTATAGAATCGATGGCTTCCTTTAAAAAAGCAGCATTATTTGATGAGAACAGTGCCATGATCTACTGGGCACAGGCATTGGCCTATGGACCAAACATCAATGATTTTGCGTATGCTGCCACTCCGGAAGCATTTGCTGCTGCACAAAAAGCTGTAGCCTTAAAAGAAGGCTGCAGTGCAAAAGAAAAGGCCCTGGTTAATGCAATGGCGGTTCGGTATACAATGGACAGCACCAACAGCAGGGAAATATTAAACCAATTGTATGCCGACAAGATGAAGCAGGCATTTACTGATTTTAAACAGGATGCAGATATAGGTGCATTGTATGCAGATGCCATGATGCTGCAGCATCCCTGGGATTACTGGAATCATAACGGTACCGCACAACCGTGGACGCCAGAAATAAACAGCGTACTGGAAACTGTTTTAAAGAAAACGCCTGAACATCCTGGCGCCAATCATTATTATATCCACTCCATTGAAGCATCGCCCAATCCTTCCAGGGCCCTTGCCAGTGCAGACCGCCTGGGAATATTAATGCCCGGTGTAGCACATATGATACACATGCCCTCGCATATTTACATCCGCAGTGGCAATTATAAAAAAGGCATAACAGTAAATGAGCAGTCGGTAAAAGGATATAACCTTTATTTAAAACTATACCCGGAGGTACAGAATAATGCCCCACTCTACCTGTTTCATAACCTGCACATGCAAACCGCCTGTGCCATGATGAGAGCCAATTATGAATACAGTAATAAGAGTGCCAATGAATGCAGTCATGGCTTTGACACGGCTTTTCTTTCGCTACCCCAACCGATGGGCAACTTTATCCAGTATGTATACATGACCAATTTTATAAACAATGTACGTTATGGAAAATGGGACAGTATATTGAATGCAGCAGGCATAGAAGACAGGCATACCTATGCAAATGCATTGTGGCATTGGGCAAGGGGCATGGCGTTTGCGGGTAAAAATAAACTGGCCGATGCAGCCACCGAGTTGCAGCTAATGCAGGAAAAAATGAAACACCCGGATATGTTTATTAC
>JAKQJG010000218.1 GCA_029561305.1 Bacteroidota bacterium
TTCCTTTTTCCCTGCCCAGTTTTTCATCCATTTGCCGGCAAAGTTCTTTTACAAGGGCTATGTTTGTCCATTCATTATGACCGCCAATATTGTAGGTTTCGCCTGTTTTTCCCTTGTGAAAAATTACATCAATTGCCCTAACATGATCTTCCACATATAACCAATCCCTCACATTTTCTCCTTTGCCATAAATAGGGAGCGGTTTGTTGTTGATGATATTATGAATACAAAGCGGAATCAATTTTTCAGGAAAATGAAATGGCCCGTAGTTATTGCTGCAGTTAGAAATTTTCACCGGCAAATGATAGGTATGGTAAAATGCCCTCACCATATGATCACTGGATGCTTTGGAAGCAGAGTAAGGACTCCTGGGGTCATAGGCCGTTTCTTCTGTAAAAAAACCTGTGTCACCTAAAGAACCATACACTTCATCAGTACTGATATGATAAAATATTCTTCCATCATAATGACCATTCCAGGCTTGTTTTGCAGCATGTAGCAAGGTAGCTGTACCTACTACATTGGTGGTAACAAATGCCAACGGATCGCTAATACTCCTGTCCACATGGCTTTCTGCTGCACAATGCAGCACAGCAGTAAACTGATGCATGTCAAACAATTCTTTTAGCAATGCTGCATCCGTAATATCTCCTTTTACAAAATGATAGTTGCTGTTATTTTCAATATCCTTCAGGTTTTCCAGGTTGCCTGCATACGTGAGTTTGTCAATATTTACAATCTTGTACGCAGGGTATTTGGTAACAAATAATCTTGTAAGATGAGAGCCTATAAATCCAGCGCCGCCGGTGATCAGTATGGTATGCATAGCTTTCGCTTTTGTGAGGCGGCAAAAATAGATATATTTAAGGAGTTACAGTTCAGGCCTGCGGGGCCGGGATTTAATCAGTTGTAAACCAGTACATGTAAAAAGAATAAGCGTTATTGAACCAGCACCTGCTTTTCATAATCTACATACATCACCGGCATTCCATCCATACCACTTATTTTACCCGTTACAAATACTTTCTTTCCTTTTAAGTGGGTTAAAATATCATACGAAAAATTGGGAATGTTCTCTTTTTTTATGAACACTGTAAATACCTGGTTGGGAAACTGCTTATCCAGGTTCAGCAGTATATTCCCCGACTTGCTTGCACGGCCACTTACTACGGTGCCGGTTACTGTAATTTCCTGGCTGCTGTTTATCCATTGCGCTGCAATTTCTGTATTGATCTGTCCTCTTTTCAATTCAGTTGCCTTAACAGCTTCCACATCCCCTTTTGCAATAAGTGGAAACCAGTCTGCAAGTATCCGTTGGTTTTCGGCTTCGCTTTGAATATCTGCCGGCAGGTTTGAAAAAAAGTCATAACCCGTATACCGCTCCACAGAGTCAATGGGTACTGCAAAATTTTCAACAGCTTCCGTTATTTTTCTATTGGGCATGATAAATCCTATACCTTTCTTTTTGGCAGGATCAATAGCAACCTTCCAGTAAAATTCAGGAATACTGACTTTATTAACGCCTCTTTCTATTTTTGGTAAACCATCTTTTAACACAGGACCCGTTACAACATACAGTTGAGAAGTTGGGTTGTTGTATAAGTAACCCCTCACTTTATCTTCAACACTGGCCCAGGCTTCCCGGTTAAAAGCTCCCAATTGCGGACTCATATTGCTGTATAGATAACTTTCGCTAAGCGCTTTTGCACTCCATCTAAAATCAGCAGAGGGAGCCAGGTGTCCCCGATCATAACCAAAAGCATCGTATTTATAAGTACTGTCGGGTTGCAATTGTTTTAGAAAATAATCCGCCTCCACAGCACTGCCGGTTTTTATTAAACTGTCTGGTCTAAAGTCATTTGTTCTGGATACAATGCCACTTAATACATCCGGCGTGATGATATGCGCTACCCATCTTGCCTGTTCAAATGCTTCATCATAGTGCAGCACGTACGCAGCATGCCATATAATATTGGCTTCTTTTTCAGTAGAAGGCAAACCTGCGGACAACAGATCCCGTCTGATTCTTTCTAATTTAAGGTGCTCAATTTTTTCTGTTATTATTGCCTCGGCTTTTGCTATACTATCCAGTTGTACAGTAAGCACCGCCAATTTTGACTCAATAGATTGGGAATATGCAATACCAGGCGCTAAAAAAAAGGTGAACAGGCATGAGAGATAGAAGGCTATTGCTTTTTTCATATCGGCGTTCGGGTGATTGTGTGATAGTAAAGATAGGTGCATTCCCTACTAAAATGAGAATCAAATCAGGAAGGCAGTAAAATAAATTTGGCTGCAATTGTTGGTTAATCGTATATTTGCGATATAAAATAAATCAAGGACATTAGAAATGTCTTTTTTAATACGCTTAATCATCGCATAAATACGATAGAATGGCCATACATAAAAAAGAAGCCTTTAGTCAGAAAGAACAGGAACTGGCAGAGTTTGCAAAAGCGCTGGCACATCCCGCCAGGATCGCCATCCTGAAAGTATTGGCACACAAGAACGAATGTATTTGCGGAGAGATAGTAGAGGTATTGCCACTGGCACAGTCAACTGTTTCACAGCATTTAAAAGAATTAAAAAATGCCGGTTTGATAGATGGAACGGTAGACGGCCCCAAAAGTTGTTACTGCATTAACTGGAAAGCCTTTGAAAAATTCAATGCAGAATTCAGTTTTTTGTTTAACAAACTAAAAGTACAGAACGAAAAGGCTTGTTGTTAAATCCATCGGCTCCACCAGCTATCGGGAGAACCAGGAAGTAAATTGAAACGAAAATTATTTTTTTCTAACAGCCGAAAGGCATTAATAAAGTATAACCATGAGTAACGATTCACAAATTAAAGATCTCGTAAGAGAAAAGTATGCTGCCATTGCAGAACAAAGTTTAGAACAAAATGCTGCCTCTTGCTGTGGTGCCACTTCAACCTGTTGCGGTGAAGGTACTTACACCATTATGGCAGACGATTACACAAAGCTGGAAGGATACAATCCCGATGCTGACCTTGGACTTGGTTGCGGACTACCAACTGAATTTGCCAAAATTAAAGAAGGCGATACTGTAATTGACCTTGGCAGTGGAGCTGGCAACGATGCCTTTATTGCAAGGCGCCTGGCTGGCTCAACAGGAAAAGTGCTTGGTATTGATTTTACAGAAGCAATGATTGCAAGGGCAAGGGCAAATGCTGAAAAGCTTGGATTACACAATGTAGAATTCAGGCAGGGCGATATTGAAGATATGCCGGTGACCAGCAATTATGCTGATGTAATAGTAAGTAATTGCGTACTGAACCTGGTGCCAAACAAACATAAAGTGATCAGTGAAATTTTCCGTGTGTTGAAACCTGGCGGTCATTTTTCTATCTCTGATATTGTATTGGAGGGTAATCTGCCTTCTAAATGGAGAGAAGTAGCAGAGTTATATGCTGGTTGTGTGAGTGGTGCTATTCAAAAGCAGGTTTACCTGGAAATTATCGGGCAGGCAGGATTTAAAAATATAGTGGTTCAGAAAGATAAGCCCATCCATATACCCGATGAAATTTTAGCCAACTATTTAACAGCTGATGAAATTGCGGAGTATAAAACCGGCAATACAAAGATCACCAGCATAACAGTATATGCTGAGAAGCCAGCCAAGGATGAGCGCAATTGTTGTGAGCCAGGCAGCGGATGCTGCTAAAAGCTGGAGGGGCGCCCCTAAAGGCGGCTCACCGTGACAGCCTGGT
The DNA here is from genome assembly GCA_029561305.1 of Bacteroidota bacterium. Lineage (GTDB taxonomy): Bacteria > Bacteroidota > Bacteroidia > Chitinophagales > Chitinophagaceae > Ferruginibacter. Next base: position 3,731 of record JAKQJG010000218.1, read on the forward strand.
TCATCGATATGTAGAATATTCGGAGATCAATCAATTATTTTTTCACTTTAAATAGTAAAGCCATGAACACGAACAAAAATGATGGAGGCTGCTGCACCATTTGCACTTGCCAGCGTAACAATGGCAGCGGCTGCTGCTAAAAAAGTGGAAGCCGGTTTTCGCCGGCTTCCACTTTTTAAAACTTTTAATCGAAAATGAATGGCAACGGAAATTGCAAAAAAGCCATTTTTAAAAATCGCCCTGGACGAAGCCGAAAGACAAACAGCTGTTACAATGTTGCAGGAACATAACCTGCCTGCTGCTGATTTGGATGATGATAAACTGCTTTACATATTATTTGATGGAGACAAAGCTGTTGGTACTGCAGGGCTCGAGGTATTTGACGACTTTGCATTGCTGCGCAGTGTAAGTGTTCTAAATGAAGCACAAGGAAAAGGGTATGGCAGGATCATCAATGAAGAGATAGAAAAGTCTGTAAAAGAAAGCGGTATCGGATGGCTGTATTTACTTACCACTACAGCAAAAGATTTTTTTGATAGGTAGGGATACAGTATTATTAAAAGAGAAGAAGCACCGGATGCCATTCGGCAAACAACTGAATTCTCGTCGCTTTGCCCTGCCTCTGCAGTGCTGATGAAAAAAAGAATATGATCATTTTGATACTACTGCAAACTGGCAAATTTTAACACCAACTAACTACATCATGTCTGCAAACAATTGTGCACCTGCACATCAAAGAAAACAATTGGGCTTTTTAGACCGCTACCTCACACTTTGGATTTTTTTAGCCATGGCGGTTGGCGTTGGTATCGGATATTTTTTTCCATCTTCCGCTGGGGTTATCAATTCATTTTCATCGGGCACCACCAATATTCCTTTGGCAATTGGCTTGATATTGATGATGTACCCGCCGTTTACGAAAGTGAAGTACGATAAATTAAAAGAAGTTTTTAAAAACACCAAAGTACTGGGTGCTTCTTTATTGCTCAATTGGATTATTGGTCCTATACTAATGTTTGTACTGGCCATTATTTTTTTACAAGGATATCCTGAGTACATGGTTGGACTGATCCTCATTGGCCTGGCCCGCTGTATTGCCATGGTGATTGTTTGGAACGAACTGGCTGAAGGCAGCAGGGAATATGCGGCCGGGCTAGTGGCATTAAACAGTATTTTCCAGGTATTATTGTATAGTGTGTATGCCTTTGTTTTTGTTACGGTTCTTCCCCCGTACTTTGGGATTAGAGGTTCAGAAGTTAATATAAGTATCGGTCAAATTGCAGAGAGTGTGGCTGTGTATTTAGGCATTCCTTTTTTAGCCGGTTTTTTAACCCGGTTGATCTTATTAAAAACAAAGGGAGAGCAATGGTATGAGAAAAAATTTATTCCTTTTGTCTCCCCCATTACATTAATCGCCTTGCTCTTTACCATCGTAGTAATGTTTAGTTTAAAAGGCGAACTGATCGTACAAATTCCATTTGACGTAATCAGGATAGCCATTCCATTGACAATTTATTTTGCCATCATGTTTTTTATAAGTCTCCTGATCGGTAAAAAATTAGGAGCTGATTATTCTGTGAATGCTTCTATAGCTTTTACTGCTGCAGGAAACAATTTTGAATTGGCCATTGCAGTGGCGATAGGCGTATTTGGTATAAACAGCGGCCAGGCATTTGCCGGTGTTATTGGTCCATTGGTGGAAGTACCGGCATTGATCGCTTTGGTGAATGTTGCATTTTGGTTTCGAAAAAAATATTATATCCAGTCAATCAATAAATAAAAATGAAAAAGAAACTACTCTTTGTTTGTATCGAAAACAGCAACCGCTCTCAAATGAGCCAGGCCTTTGCAAAAATTATTGGCGGCAACAACGTGGAAGCGTATAGTGCCGGCAGCAAGCCCAGTGGCATTGTAAATCCTAAAGCCATTGCCGCCATGAAAGAACTGGGATATGATCTCAGTACCCATGATTCCAAATCACTTGACGAGGTAAAAGCGTTTGCACCTTTTGACGCTGTAGTAACCATGGGGTGCGGTGATGCCTGCCCCTGGATGCCGGCCAAACAATTCATCGACTGGCAGATACCCGATCCCAAACACATGGAACCCCAGGCATTTAACGAAGTGAGGGATTTTATTAAGGGTAAAGTGGAAGAGCTGATCCAGTCATTACAATAAAAAAAGGAGGCATTTTTTTTGCCTCCTTTTCTCTTTTTGCCTCAAAGCTCTAATCCCTGCTATTGAGCTTGCTCAGTAACCGCAGTATTTCAATGTATAACCAAACAATTGTAACAAGCAGGCCAAAAGCACCATACCATTCCATGTATTTTGGTGCACCCAATTCTGCCCCTTTTTCAATCATGTCAAAATCAAGTAGCAGGTTTAGAGAAGCAAGCGCTACCACAAATACAGAAAAGCCAATACCCAATGCGCTGCCCTGGAATATAAAAGATGGTGGTGCAAAATCAAAAAATGACAGGATCCATGTGCCAAAATAAAACAGGGCCAGGCCAATAGTCGCCATCATCAAAATAGACCTGAATTTTTCTGTTACCTTGATAATTCTAAACTTATACAACAGGTACATGGCAGCCACTACACAAAATGTAAGCGCTACTGCCTGGAACACGATACCTGAATAGCCACCGGCATAACCGCCATATTTACTTTCAGCAGCGTATTCAAAGTAAGCAGAAATGCCACCTACAAATAACCCTTCCAGCAATGCATACAGAGGTGCCAGGTAAGGGCTCCATTCTTTTTTAAATGTTATAACCAATGCCACTATCAAACCACCAATGATGCCCGTGAGCATTAATGGATAGGCATTGCCGCCCTCGGAAGCTTCTCTCCAGGAATACCAGGCGGTACCGAGTGTCATTAAAAATAAAAATCCGAATTTATTCAGCGTGCCTTTTACGGTCATCGAATTTTCGTTGCTTACCACTTCATCCAAGATGGTATCTCTGAACCGGTTCTCAGAAAGGGTTGGGTTGCCTGATTTGAAAAATGACATAGGTTAAATGTTTTTGTAAATGTAGGAATTTTTAGAAAAGCCTTGGCAACGTTGTCGTATAAAGTTTATGATCAAAATGCGAACCAAATAAAATTCAGCTTAACTTGCAGCCACCATAAAAATGATTGTTTGCTATGAGCACAACTGAACAGGTACTACAGGAAGTAGTAATAAAATTTGCCGGCGACAGCGGCGATGGTATGCAACTTACAGGCAGCCAGTTTACCAACAACACAGCTTTACTCGGCATTGACCTCGCTACTTTCCCCGATTTTCCGGCAGAGATCAGGGCGCCACAAGGTACTTTACCCGGCGTGAGTGGTTACCAGCTACGTTTTAGCAGTGATGAGATTTTCACCCCCGGTGATACGGCAGATGTATTGGTAGCAATGAATGCCGCTGCATTAAAAGTGAATTTGAAAGCGTTGAAGAAAGGCGGGATCATCATTGCCAATACGGATGGCTTTGATTCAAAAAATCTGCGGTTGGCCAATTATCCCGAGGGAATCAATCCTTTAGATGATAACAGCCTGGAGGGGTACGAAGTGATAAAAATGGACGTTACCAAAATGACAAGGGAAGCATTGAAAGATGTTACACTTGGTATGAAGGAAAAAGACAGGGCAAAAAATATGTTCGTACTGGGCTTTTTATACTGGATGTACAACAGGGAAATGACCAGTACGGAAGGTTTTTTAAAAGACAAGTTTGGAAAGAAGCAGGATATATTTGACAGTAATATCAAGGCCCTGCATGCCGGGTATCATTTTGGCGACACTACAGAAACATTCCGTACCAGGTACAGTGTGGCCAGCAGCAAAATGAAGCCGGGTAACTATCGCTCCATTATGGGTAACCAGGCTTTAACGTATGGGTTGATCGCTGCATCTCAAAAAAGCGGGCTCCCGATGTTCCTGGGCAGTTATCCTATTACTCCTGCAAGCGACATTTTACATGACCTGAGCAAGTATAAAAATTTTGGTATTAAAACCTACCAGGCAGAGGATGAAATTGCTGCCATCACTTCGGCTATTGGTGCCAGTTATGGCGGTTCACTGGGTGTTACCACAACCAGCGGCCCAGGTATGGCGCTTAAGGCAGAAGCAATGGGCCTGGCAGTGATGCTTGAAATTCCATTGGTAATTGTGAATGTACAGCGTGGTGGGCCAAGTACTGGTTTGCCCACCAAGACTGAACAAAGCGACCTGATGCAGGCGTATTATGGCCGTAATGGCGAATGCCCCATGCCGATCGTTTCGGCCAGTACACCCAGCGATTGTTTTGCAGCAGCCTTTGAGGCGGTAAGGATCAGTGTACAGCACATGACGCCGGTAATTTTATTGAGTGATGGGTACATCGCTAATGGTGCAGAGCCCTGGATGTATCCTTCCAGCGCAGATCTGGAAGAAATAAAAACATCATTTGCATCTTATAATAATGCCGGCGACCTGGACAGCAACGGCAAATTTCAACCTTACAAAAGAGACGATCGTTTGGTAAGGCCATGGGCTATCCCAGGTACACCAGGCTTAGAACACAGGGTAGGGGGGCTCGAAAAGCAGGACGTAACCGGTAATGTGAATTATGAAAGTGAGAACCACCAGCATATGGTGAAAACCAGGCAGGCAAAAGTAGACCTGATTGCCAACTATATCCCGGAGCAAAAACTGGATAGTGGCCCGGAAAAAGGTAAAGTGCTTGTGCTGGGCTGGGGTAGTACTTATGGCGCTATAAAAAGTGCGGTAAAAGAACTGCAACTGGCTGGGCTCGAAGTATCACACGCTCACCTTCGTTATGTTAGGCCGTTTCCTAAAAACCTGGGAGATATACTCAAGAACTTTGATCATGTATTAATTCCAGAAATAAACAACGGGCAGTTGATCAGGATCATCCGGGATGTATATTTTATTGATGCAAAAGGATATAATAAAATAATGGGGGTGCCGATTACAAAAGGCGAGTTGATAGAAGAGATTAAAAAATTCTTTTAAATTGTAACTCATTTCAATTTCATAAAGCCATGCTAAAGCGTGGCTTTTGTCTTTTTGTCACCCAACAAAACTGGCTTACCCTTTGTACTTAATCCATAAAAAATTAATAGCTATGACATTTGGAATGATTGCCATTTCACTCATATTTATGGTGATTGGCTTAGCGGTACAATGGAGGCTGAAAAGCAAGTTTAAAGAGTATGGGCAGGTTCCAACCTCTTCGGGTCTCAGCGGGAAGGAAGTAGCGGAGAAAATGCTGAAAGACAATGGTATTTACGATGTACAGGTTATCTCCACTCCAGGCTTTTTAAGCGATCACTACGACCCAACTAAAAAAACTGTTAATCTTAGCCCGGATGTTTATGAAGGGCGTACAGTGAGCGCTGCAGCAGTTGCTGCTCACGAATGCGGTCATGCGGTACAGCATGCCACTGCTTATTCAATGCTAATGCTCAGGAGTAAATTGGTGCCTGCCACTCAATTGAGCAGTACACTATCTCAATGGGTCATTATTGCAGGTATTGGCATGTATGGTTTTGGCGGAGGCAATCAAACGATTTTATTGGTTGGTATTTTGCTTTTTGCCATCTCCACCATATTTGCAGTGGTTACCCTGCCGGTAGAATTTGATGCTTCGGCAAGAGCCTTGACCTGGCTGGATACTTCCAGGATCACAAGGGGGCAGGAGCATGATAAAGCAAAGGATGCACTAAAATGGGCGGCGTTGACCTATGTTGTGTCTGCTTTAGCATCTATTGCAATGCTGGTGCAGTATATCTTAATCTACCAATCGAGATCAAGGGACTAATAAAAATAAGCTGTTAAATAAAAAAGCGCCTCTTTTACAGGCGCTTTTTATTTATAATTTGATCTCCTCATCACTCTCATCATAAAACCTGAACTCGGTTAAATGATAAGCTGAATTGGACACCACTTTAATTTTTTGTTTGTATTTCCAGCTCCAGCGCCTGCGTTTGGAGATAAAGCCGCTGGTGAGATAAGTAAAAATAATGGGATGAACGAAAATGGTAAGCCCTTTATGCTTCTGCATAATAAGATAGCTCAGGTTCTTTTCTATTTCGTCTTCTAAAATAAGCGTAGAAGATATTTTTCCTGTGCCATTACAACTTGGACAAATTTCAGCCGTATTGATATTCATCTCAGGCTTCATGCGCTGCCTGGTGATCTGCATCAACCCAAATTTGCTGATGGGTAATACGGCATGTTTGGCCCTGTCGGTCCACATGAACTGTTCCATTGCATCCACCAGTTTCTTCTTGTTGTCTGGCAGTTTCATATCAATGAAATCCACTACGATGATGCCGCCCAGGTCCCTCAACCTCAATTGGCGGGCAACTTCTTCAGCAGCTTCCAGGTTGGTTTCCATGGCATTTTGTTCCTGGTTATTGCTTACGCTTTTATAACCACTGTTCACATCAATTACATGCAGTGCTTCCGTATGTTCAATGATGAGATAAGCACCACTAGGCAGGTTCACAGTCTTACCAAATGAGGCTTTCACCTGTTTGGTAACACCGAAACTGTCGAAAATGGGGGAGCCATTGTTGTAGTAAGTAACGATATCTGCTTTTTCAGGAGCAATCTTTTGAATATATGATTTGGTGTCAGCAAAAATAGTACGGTCGTTTACTACAATGCGGTTGAAATCTTCGTTGAGCAAATCACGGAGCATGCTGTTAGCCTTGCCCTGTTCACTTAAAATTTTTGCAGGTGGTACAGCATTCAGCAGGTTAGCCTGGATAGTTTTCCAGGTTGTAACCAACGACTCAAGGTCTTCACGGAGTTCAGCAGCTTGTTTACCTTCAGCAGCGGTACGAACGATCACACCAAAGTTCTTAGGCTTAACAGCTTCAATTATTTTTTGCAACCTCTTTCTTTCATCACCGGAATGAATCTTACGGCTTACCGCCACCACATCATTAAAAGGGGTAATCACCACAAACCTCCCGGGAAGAGAAATTTCACAGCTTAACCGGGGTCCTTTGGCGGCAATAGGTTCTTTTAATATCTGAACCAATACATTGGGCCTGCCATTTAATACTTCTGCGATTTTACCAGTTTTTACAATTTCCGGTTCTACAGAAAATTTGCCAAAATCAAAACCATCTTCTGTTTTGTCATTGATGGCTATATTAGTGAATTTGAGGAGAGAGCGTATGTAAGGGCTAAGATCGGTATAGTGCAGAAAAGCGTCTTTTTCAAAACCAACATCCACGAATGCAGCATTCAGCCCCGGGATAAGCTTCTTCACTTTTCCCAGGTACAAGTCACCAACCGCAAAGCTGGCATCTGCCTTTTCGTTATGCAGCTCTACTAATTTTTTATCTTCCATCAGGGCAATTTCCACGCCCTGGGATGCTACATTTATTATTAACTCCTTTGTCAAGCAAATCACATTTTAAGAAACATTACCTCATATTTCGCTTGGCAGTACGGCACAATCTGCTATACAGCAGGATGGCATACTGGTAAACAGGTACCGGCCCAGTGGGGCCGGCACTAAAGAAAAAAATTATTTCTTCTTATGACGGTTCTTTCTTAAACGCTTTTTACGCTTATGTGTTGCTATTTTATGACGTTTTCTTTTTTTACCACAAGGCATAACCAGAGTATTTTTATTTGTGAAAAATTATTTTATAAAAATAGAAACTTACGTTTCTTATTATTTCAATTCTTTAATTCTAGCATCTATTTCCTTACTGTATTCTGGATTGTTGATCAACCGTTTGCTGATCTCAAACCATTTCTTTGCATTTACATTATCTCCTTTTCCGCTGTAAGCTTCAGCCAGCCAGGAAATCGCTTCAGCATTTCTTGGCTGATTTTGAACTACTTTATTCAACCGTTCTATGGCTTTGTCATACTGGGTTGAAACCACACCTCCAATCCCTAACACCATCTGCGCCTGCATATTAGAAGAATCTTTTCTTACCACCTGCAACAGTTGCTGCACTCCTTTCATCGTTTCTTCCGTATTGCCCGCCATTCCTTTTCCAAAAATATAGGCAGAACCCAAGTCGATTTTCAAAGAATCATTGGCTGGATTAAGCTCTATAGCCCTGGTTAGCAGCGCTATTGCCTGGTCTGCTTTCCATCCTCTTTTTGCCAAATCAGGCTCGTTCCTGAAGTCCCCGGAAATTTGCCGGGCTGCGAAGGTGAGGTTTTTTTCAGAATTTACCAACATTGCTGCTTTGGAAATGTAAAAAACATATAGTTCGTGATTATCCAGGCTATCGTGCCAGAAGTTTGCCAACTGCGTATAAGCTTTTTCCTGCTGACTTTTAACATCACCTCTTGACACGCTGTTTTCCAGTTCGTTTACATAGTTGGCCTGGTTAATATTGAGCTTTTGCTTGGAAGCTTTTAGGTAAGAATCAATATCAAAGGCGGGCTTTTCGTTGTTACCGGCTTGTTGAGAAGCAGGTTTATCGGTTTTATCCGCTACCGTTTTACCAAAAAACCAGAGCAGTAATAATAAGACAATACCGGAGACGGAAAGAATAAGTTGTTGTTTCTTCACTTCAAAAAAATAAGGCTGCAAAAATACGGTTATCCTTGCAGCCTCAGGCTATAAAAAGTTTTTGGCAATCAATCTTCCATAGAAGGAGCGGCATTTTCATCCATTTTTTTACTCTTCACTTCCTGTACAAATTCCTTGGCAGGCTTAAATGCAGGGATATAGTGCTCCGGAATTTCTACTGCAATGTTTTTCTTGATGTTACGGCCAATTTTAGCGGCCCTTTTCTTGGTAATAAAGCTGCCAAAACCCCGGATGTAAATGTTCTCCCCCGCTATCAAAGAGCGCTTGATCTCTTTGAACATCGTTTCTAAAGTTACCATCACGTCAACTTTAGGAATGCCGGTTTTGTCAGCAATTTCTGATATAAGGTCTGCTTTTCTCATATGTATAAGGTTTAAATTCCACAGTAAAATAATACATTATTTTGGAAAAAGCAATATTAGGGGCTGATTATCAGCTAAATAATCTTTTCGCCTTCAGGAATGCATATTGTTGACTTCTTTTATTATTATACCTGATATTTGTTTAAATGGAAGAAAAAAGCAGGCAGTCATTTTTTAGAAAGCAATTGTTGTTGTGGAATGACAAACACAACAAACGGCAAATGCCCTGGAAAGGAGAGAAGGATCCTTATAAAATATGGCTGAGTGAAATTATACTGCAGCAGACAAGGGTAGAGCAGGGCCTCGCCTATTACAACCGTTTTATTACAACTTTTCCTACTGTACATCACCTGGCAAAAGCACCAGAAACAAAAGTGTTTAAACTATGGGAGGGCCTGGGATATTATACCCGTTGTAAAAATTTAATTGCCACGGCAAAATACATTTCAACAGATTTAAAAGGAAAATTTCCGGGTACCTATGAAGATATACTTTTATTAAAAGGCGTGGGACCTTATACAGCAGCCGCTATTGGTTCCTTTGCCTTTAATATTCCTAAAGCGGTGGTGGATGGAAATGTTTTCCGTGTATTGTCAAGGTACTTTGGTGTTGACAAACCTATTGACAGTACCGACGGAAAAAAGCTCTTTTCTTTATTGGCTGCATCGTTGCTGGATAAAAAAAAGCCGGGTATTTATAACCAGGCGATCATGGATTTTGGAGCAGTCATTTGTAAACCGCAGTTGCCATTATGCAGTGAATGCCTGTTAAAGAAAAATTGTATTGCCTTTAATGAAAACAGGGTAAGTGTTTTGCCCGTGAAAGAAAAATTCATTAAAAAGAAATCAAGATGGTTTTATTATTTGATCGCCGAGTATAAGGGTTATCAGTATGTAAGAATGAGAGGGCCAAACGATATTTGGGAGAACCTGTATGAATTTATTTTGATAGAGGAAGAAGGACCTTTGGAAATTGACAAACTGTTTTTATCCAGGAAAGTAAAAACATTATTAGGCAGCGTTAAAACTGATGTAATCTCTGTATCTGAAGTGTATAAACAACAGTTGACACACCAAACGATTTATGGACAGTTTATACGATTAAAATTGCATAAGCCAGCCGACCTGCCTGGATATAAAATGTTAAGTAAAAATGAAACCGGTCATTTGCCGTTTCCAAAATTTATCAACCAATATTTACAGGATAAAATAGTATCTTTAAATTTGTTTTAGCAAAGTTGACGAACCAATAAAAAGAAACATTATGAGAGGCGTAAACAGGGTAATGCTGATTGGTAATTTGGGTAAAGACCCTGACATGCAGTTTTTAGAGGGTAATATTGCGGTCGCAAAATTTTCATTGGCAACAACTGAAACATATAAGGACAGAAGTGGTAAGCTGATCTCTCAAACTGAATGGCATACGGTAGTATTATGGAGAGGGCTGGCAGAGTTGGCGCAAAAATATCTTCATAAAGGAAGTTTGGTATATATAGAGGGCCGTTTAAAAACCCGTAGCTGGGAAGATAAAGAAGGTAATAAAAAGTTTGCGACTGAAATTGTGGGGGATAATTTGATTATGCTGGATAAACGAACCGACGGTACAGGTCATGTTCCCGGTTTGGAAGGAACCGAAGAACTGGGTCATCATGAGCCGCCACCGCCACACCCGGAAGAAGGTTCTGAAAGGTTACCTTTTTAAATCAATCATCACTTCATCTTTGGTAATTATTTATCATTGATGATCAACAATATTGTTTACTAAAAACAACTGTCTTGGACTATCATTCGGTCGTCAATTTCCCCGGTTTTTTACAAATCCATTTGTTGGCTATAAATCCTGTAGTGTCTACAGTGTTTGTTTTTTTGGCCTTGCTGCTGTTCGTGATCTCTTTTTTAGTTGCGGGTTCTGAAGTGGCTTTTTTCTCTCTTACGTATAAGGATATAAATATGCTTAAAACAAAGCAGCAACCTGCTTTCAGGCGTATCATTTCCCTGTTGGAGCATCCGAAAATGCTGCTGGCTTCCATGTTGATCAGTAACAGTTTTGCCAATATTGGTATTGTATTGATAGCCAATTACCTGCTGGAAGACTGGCTGCAGGTATTCCAGCTTGCTTCCTGGCTTGTTTTCCTTATCAAACTTATTATCGTTACTTTTTTAATTGTTTTATTTAGTGAAGTGCTGCCAAAAATCTGGGCTACCAATCATAAGATATGGTTTGCAGCAACTTCATCGGTAATCATTGAATTGCTGCACAGCCTGTGTTCAAGGCTGGGCATCAGCCGCTGGCTGGTGGGTCTCAGCGACAGGGTGGAAAGAAAGTTTTCTCCGGGCAATTCGTCCATGCTGGATGACAGCCAGCTTGATTATGCTATTGACCTTTTGCCCGAGCATGAAGCAACTCACGAAGAGAAGCAAATCTTAAAAGGCATCAGGAAATTCAGCGATACGCCTGTGAAGCAGGTAATGCGTACCCGCCTCGACGTTAGTGGCATTGATTATAACAGCAATTTTGAAGAAGTGGTGAAAAAGATTGAGGAGCTGCATTATTCACGGTTGCCGGTATATAAAAATAACCTGGATGAAGTTGAAGGTATGCTGCACACAAAAGATATGCTGCCGCATGTTAACAACGGCAGCGTGTATGAATTCGACTGGCATAATTTAATGCGGCCTGCCTATTTTGTTCATGAACAGAAACTGATAGAAGACCTGCTGCAGGAATTCCGTAATAAGCGTATACACTTTGCCGTGGTGGTGGATGAATTTGGCGGCACGTCGGGCATTGTTACGCTGGAAGATATCATGGAAGAGATCATTGGCGATATACAGGATGAATTTGATGATGAACAAAGCGCTAATAAAAAAATAGATGACCACACCTATATTTTTGAAGGTAAAACGATGATCAATGATGTGTGTAAAGTGATGGGACTTCCGGCAGACACATTTGAAAAAGTGCGGGGCGACAGCGATTCGCTTGCAGGACTGGTACTGGAAATAGCAGGCGAATTTCCACAAGTAAATGAAGAAGTACCAAGCGGTGATTTTATTTTTGTGCCGCTGGAAATAAATAAGAACAGGATCGACAAAGTAAAAGTAATTATTAAGCCAAGAGAAACAAAAGAAGAAGAATGAAACGTAAAAGGGCAATGGTGAATAGTCAATGGGCAATGGTGAAAGGGTATCGGGCAATAGGATTGCTGATAGTACTGGCTGTTTTTCTGGCTTCCTGCAATTCAGAGTATACCTCAAAAAAGAGAGGATATTACCAGGTAGAACTTCCTGCAAAGCACCAGTATCAAAAATTTGAAAAGGAAGGCTTCCCTTATAGTTTTGAGTA
>JAKQJG010000266.1 GCA_029561305.1 Bacteroidota bacterium
AAGTAAACAGGCAGATAGCAACCGTGCAAAATTTGAAAAAAGAAAACAATGCGGTTGTTTCATAAACAGGTCAACTTTTTTTGGTATAACCTTTTTAGATAGTAAAGGGTTCAGTTAAAAGATAGAAATTATGACAGGATCCTTTTTATTCGCTGATCTCTTCTTCATATTGCTTTTTCAGGATCAACTTAAGAGAAATATAACCTATCAATCCTGCAATCAGAGAAGATACCAGGATAATGATTTTGGCATTATTAATAACGGCTGTATTGTCAAATGCCAATAGTGTAATAAAGATCGACATGGTAAAGCCGATACCACCGAGGAAACCTACTCCAATGATCTCTTTCCATCCAAGATCATCCGGGAGTTTGCACAAACCCGCTTTCACTGCAATAAAACTTAGCAGGAAAATTCCCAATGGTTTACCTGCAATAAGTCCTGCTGCAATGCCTGCGCTGTAATGATGTTCAAAGATCTCCGTAAAACTGCCCTGTATATTAATGGCCGTATTGGCCAAAGCAAAAACGGGCATGATAATAAAGGCGACTGGTTTGTGCAGCGTGTGCTGCAGCCGGTAGGAGAGTGTTTTTGTGCTGCCATCACCAAAAGGAATAACAAAGGCCAGCAATACGCCCGCAATGGTAGCGTGTACGCCAGAGTGCAGCATACAATACCACATGGCAACGCCACCCAAAAGGTAAGGCAACCAACCATGAAATTTCATCCTGTTTAAAATAAATAGTCCGCCCCAGATCGCCATTGCACCTAACAAATAACCCCAGGCAAGGCCGCCAGAATAAAAAATGGCAATCACCAGTATTGCCCCCAGGTCGTCTATCACAGCCAGCGCTGTTAAAAAAACTTTTAGTGAGGTAGGAACCTTATTGCCTAACAAGGACAGTATACCAAGCGCAAAGGCGATATCCGTTGCCATTGGTATACCGGCACCGGATTTTTCGGGCGTATTATAATTGAACAATAAAAAGATAGCGGCTGGAACCAGCATACCACCCAATGCGCCTGCAACAGGCAGCATGGCG
>JAKQJG010000270.1 GCA_029561305.1 Bacteroidota bacterium
GTAAATAAGAGAGAATAGAGAAGTCAAGTTCATCCAGGGAGCCGTTTATTTTTTGCATGGTTACTCTTTGGGCAAATATGCAACATTTAGGAATAAAACGAACCCCATATTTTGACAGTTAATAAAATATTTTTACTTTAGGCCTCTAATTTCTGCAAAATTTTTAGTTTGGCAAAAATAATTATGAAATGGAAGAGGAAGTTTACAAGATACCCCGATACGAAATAGAAGTTAATTTTCACTCAAATAAATAAGACGTCAAAAATAAAATAACACAAATGAAATACACAGCAATTAAAAATTATATCAACGGGCAATTTACAGATGGCACATCCACCAGGACAATGGATGTAGTATCGCCTATTGACGGAACATTATTGTCAACGGTTCCGATGAGTAATACAACCGATTTAAATACGGCTGTTGCTGCTGCCAGGAAAGCCTTCCCAGCCTGGAGCAGAACACCGATCAAAGAAAGAGTGCAGGTTTTCTTCCGCTATAAATATTTACTGGAGAAAAATTTAAAGGAACTCGCAGAGCTGTGCAGTGAAGAAAATGGAAAGACTTATGGCGAGTCGGTTGCTGAAATTGAAAAGTGTATTGAACTTACAGAATTTGCCACCTCTTTACCACAATTGGTTACTGGTGAAGTGCTCGAAGTAAGCCGTGGCGTTGAATGCAGAACAGAGCATGTGCCCCTGGGAGTTGTTGCCTCTATTGTGCCATTCAATTTTCCAAGCATGGTGCCCAACTGGACCTTGCCCAATGCCATCGCTTTGGGAAACTGCATGATCATAAAGCCCTCAGAAAAAGTGCCGTTAAGTTGTGGCCGCCTGGCAGAGTTATTAAAAGAAGCGGGATTGCCGGATGGTGTGTTTAATGTGGTGCATGGTGATGTGGAAATTGTAAATGGTATTTGCGACCATCCTGATATTGAAGCAGTATCTTTTGTTGGCTCAACCAAAGTGGCTAAAATAGTTTACCAAAGAGCCACCTCTAATTATAAGCGTTGCCTTGCATTGGGGGGCGCCAAAAACCATTTGATGGTATTGCCTGATGCCATACCCGGGATGACAGCACAGAATGTAGCTGCCAGCATGAGTGGTTGTGCAGGCCAGCGTTGTATGGCTGCCAGTGCCATGATCGGTGTGGGTAATGTAGATGCCATCGTTGATAAGATTTGTGAGGAGGCGAGGAAGATAGTTCCAGGTGAAAACCTGGGTGCTGTTATCAGCAAAGAAAGCAAAGAGCGCATTGAAAGATATATCGGCGAAGCAGAAAAAGACGGTGCAAAAATTTTAGTGGATGGCCGCAACCCGAAAGTTGCCGGTAAAGAAAACGGAAACTATGTAGGCCCCACCGTTATTGATTATGTAACTCCAGGGATGAGTGTGGCAACAGAAGAAATTTTCGGGCCGGTCATTTCAATTATTCGTACTAACACAGTTGATGAAGCATTAGCCATCGAAAATGCCAACCCTTATGGTAACGCCGCCAGTGTGTTTACACAAAATGGTGGCATGGCC
>JAKQJG010000278.1 GCA_029561305.1 Bacteroidota bacterium
GAAGAAATGAAAAAACTAGAAAGCTATGCAGTGAGTGCCGAAGATAGCCAAAAATTTGCCAAAGCAGGCGGCTTAAAAAGCGTTCAGTTTGCTTATTTAAAAGGAGCAAAATAATGTCAGCCGCCACATTTCAATATCGTCAATTATTTTTTGTTGTTGCGGGCTTGGTTACTGCGTTAGCTTCAGCACAAACCCAAGCGTTGGATTTAGGAAAAGCGCTTGAAAAGGCTGCCAAGCAAAAGATTGAAGAGATTAAAACGGACAATTCGACAAATTCAGAACCTCAAAAAACAGAGGCTGCCGCCAGCAACGCAAGCAATATTCAAGCGACTGCAAACGCTGATGCCACATCAACACCCGCTGAAAGCACACCATTTAACTGGAAAAACCCAAGCCGCGCAGAAGAAGTCGCGCTTGGGCGTGAAATTTCTGGCAGTGTATTAGGGGCCGCCCCTTTGGTGAATGATGCTGCATTGCAAAAATACGTGAACAACGTTGGCCGCTGGGTGGCAAGTCAATCTGAACGCCCTGACCTGCCGTGGAAATTCGGCGTGATTGAAAGCAATGATTTAAACGCTTTTGCCGCGCCCGGCGGTTATGTGCTGGTGACCAAAGGCTTGTACCAAAAGCTGCAAAATGAAGCGCAATTAGCCAGCGTGCTAGGCCATGAAATTGCCCATGTGGTTAAAAAGCATCAGCTGAAAGTGCTGCAAAAACAGCAATTATTAGGTTATGGCGCAGGAAAACTGGGTGAAATGTTTGCAAAAGACGATAAAGTTGCTAAAAAAGTGATTGATAGCGGCGCTGAAATTAGCGCACGCAGTTTGGACAAAGACGCAGAATTTGAAGCAGACCGCATGGGCATGGTGCTTGCCACCCGCGCGGGCTATGATGCTTTTAGTTTAGGCGAAGTATTGCAAACCATAGGCCAAACCAATAAAACCGATAATAGCGTTGCGTTGCTGTTTAAAACGCATCCGCACCCTGATGAACGGCTGGAAAAACTGGGCAGTAGCGCAGGCAATAAATTTGACCAAGTGCAAAATGGTAAAACCTTAGAAAACCGTTTTTACACACTCAAAAATTAAACGTTACCGATTTATTCAGGCTTCTATCAACAACATTTTTACACGCAATTTCAATACAACCCTTTTGACCTGCCCTGCGAGCCTTTATTTACAAGGCTCGCAGGGCAGCGTTTTTTTCTCTGTGAAAATTAGCAATTTAAAAACGATTTTTCATTGCGAGCCAGCATGAATTAAGCGACAATAAAACTTCTTTTCAAACAGCAACATCTTCAGCGTTACAACATCAGGCTAGCTAGACACTTTTGCATTTTTGCAAATATCGTCATCATAAAAAATAATAGCAGTCACGCAAATAAAGGAGCTTTACATGCAAGATCAAATTGATATTTTTGTTTCATCCCTCAATCAATTCTGGCATCAGGTCGCCTCATTTTTCCC
>JAKQJG010000282.1 GCA_029561305.1 Bacteroidota bacterium
CTTCAAAAATCATTTTGAAATAACTTTTCTGCAATCGCCGTTCAGTTGGCTGAGTAGCAACATCTAAGATGATTTTTTATTATCTGTTGGTGGTTGCTGCCGGTATCACATTTCAAAATTATCAAATGAAAAAACTGTCCACATCCTTGTTGAATAACCTGGTACTTCAACTATTAAAAACATCCAGGACACTGCTTTTTACAATGGGTTTTATTTGCCTGTCTGTTCTTGCAAACGCACAAGTTACACTTACCGCTATCCAGGATGGAGACTGGACGGATCCAGCTACCTGGGATACCGGTGAAATTCCAACAGCTGCTGACGATGTAATAATTGCCGGCGGATTTACAGTATACATTAATACTACGGATGCGACCTGCCTGTCGCTTCGTGCCGGGCTGGGAGATGGTTCAGGAAGTGGTTATTTTACTTTTGCCGGAACATCTTCGCTTACCGTAATTGATGCAGTTGTTTTTGGAGATGTTGAAGGAGCTACCGGTACCATCACCATGGATGCTGGTGCTGCATTTACCTGCGGATCAGTTGTTGAAGAAGACCCTGGCTTTAGTGGTATCTATGAAACGAATCTTGGTACCATTGTTTTTACAGGAACCTTCACCCTGCCATACAATCTTTTCCAGTTTAATAATCTTGTCATCGATGGAGGTACTGTTACTACAGGTGGCAGAAACCTGCCTATCGAAGGGGATCTCAGCATACTTTCTGGTGGTACACTTGACCTGGCTGAAAATACCGCTAACAGGAATACCATTTCGGGAACTTTCACTGTAAGCAATGGAAGCACCTTGCGGATCGGCGGCGGTGGTACCATACCGGCAAATTTCACCAATCACGCTATTGGAGCCACCAGTACCATTGAGTATTATGGTGTGGCACAAACGGTGGCTACATTAAATTCGGCACAGAATTACGGTAACCTGTTAATTGACGGCACCGGTTTGAAAGAAGTGAATGGCAGCATCGGCATTGCAGGCAATCTTACGGTAAACGGAGGCACTTTCAGTACAAATACTTTTACAGCAAACCGCACCAGTGCAGGCGGCACCCTCACTGTGGCGAATGGTGCTGTTTTGCGTATAGCCGGCAGCGGTACACTGCCTTCTAATTTTTCAACACACGTAATTGGCGCCTCCAGTACTATTGAATACAGCGGCACATCTGCGCAAAATATCGCCGTATTAAATTCATCACAAACCTATGGTAACCTGAGTGTATTTAATTCGGTTAAATCGTTGTCGGGCAGCATCACCGTTGCAGGTACGCTGGCATTTGGTGGCACACCCAACAGGCTTGCTATTGGCAGCAATACACTTACGCTTGAAGGGCAAATAACCGGTTCGTTAACAGGATCAAGAAATTTAACTGCGTCGGCTTCCAGTCAACTGGTATTAAACGGCACTTACAGCCGTACAATTTTTATGGATGCAACCACGCCGGGCACCACAAATGCATTGAACAGTCTTACTATCAATCATGCATCCTATAACAGTACATTGGGTAATGACATGGTGGTAAATAACAATCTTGTATTAACAGCCGGAAAATTGTCGCTTGCCGCCAGAACGCTCACGGTAAAGGGCAATATTGTAAATACCGTTGCAGAAGGAATCAGGGGCGGCAGTACCAGCAAAATGGTCATCAACGGCAGTGTAAGTCCTTCACTTTCTATGGATCAAACCACACCCGGAACCACCAATAACCTAAGCACTTTACAATTAAACAGCAGCGGCCAGGTTGTATCATTGAGCAATAACCTGCAGATGTCCGGCACGCTTACTTTCACAGCCGGTAAGCTTGCGATCAACAACCAAACACTTACCTTAAAAGGCCTGGTGGTTAATACGGTAACCGAAGGTTTAAGGGCAGGTGCAGGCTGTAACCTCGTGGTAAACGGAACTGTAAGCCCGTCTCTGTCGTTTGATCAAACAACCCCAGGTGTGACAAATGCTATTGGAAACTTTACTGTCAACAGCAGTGGACAAACGGTAACACTACTAAATGCCCTCAGACTCACAGGAACCCATACCCCAACAGCTGGTGTGCTGGCCTCCGGCGGCAATTATACTATTGCTTCCACATCTGTAAGTACAGCCAATATTGCAGCAGGCAGCACCAGTGGCGGTTATATTACCGGTGATGTGGTTGTTGAAAGATATATTCCAAGAAATACTAACCGTGGCTGGCGCCTGATTGCCAGCCCTACCAGCGGTCAAACCATACACGAAGCATGGCAGGAAGGACAGGCTGCTGGTTCAAATGGCAATCCTCATTATGGCACTATGATCACCAGTAACAGCGGTTCATGGAGCAGCAATGGCTTTGACTATCAGACTCCGGGAACTTCCCTTTATTCTTATGATGCCGCAATTGATGAACTGGTACCTGTAACTTCCACTTCGGCAGCTATTTCAGATGAACAAGGTTACTTTATATATATAAGGGGCAGCCGTGCTGTTACACCCTCATCAAGCATTACGGCTGTAGACTCAACTATTTTAAGAACAACAGGAACACTTTACACAGGCAACCAAAGCGCCATTGCTGTGGCCGCAGATAAATTTGCCATGGTGGGTAATCCGTTCGCATCCGCAATAGATCTGAGGAATGTGGCTACCAGCGGGGGATGCACAGGCACTTCTTTTTACGTGTGGGATCCAAAGCTGGCTGGTGCTTACAGTTTGGGTGCTTTTCAAACCCTTACGCCAAGCGGGGGTAACTATGTGGTGGTGCCTGGCGGCGGAAGCTATGGCGCTGGCGGCAGTATCGTTAACAACATACAGTCTGGTGCTGCCTTCCAGGTACAGGCAACCGGGGCATCCGGAACCGTTAGTATTGGTGAAAATTGTAAAACAGCAGGCAGTAATGTTGTGTTCAGGCCAACTACAGGTGACAATAATAAAAAGCTGTTTGCCAATATATATGCGGTATATAGCACAGAGAAAAAACTGGCAGATGGTAACGTGGTCTTCTTTGAAGACAGTTATGCTGCTGCCATTGATGAACTCGACAGCAGGAAGCTGTATAATTTTGGTGAAACCTTTGGTATAAAGAAACAGGGCATTGAACTGGCCGTGGAAAGAAAACCAAACCCGGTGAATAATGATACCATCCAGTTTGTAATGTACAATCTAAAAAAAATGAGCTATAGCCTGCAATTAACAGGAAACGGTTTTACCGAACCCGGACTGTTGGCTTTTTTAGAAGACAGGCACCAAAACAGTTCTGTTTTTTTATCACTGGGTGATACCACGGATTATACTTTTACAGTAGACAATAACCCTGCTTCGTACAGTGCCAACCGTTTTTATATCGTGTTCAGGCAAACAGGCGTATTGCCGGTAAAATTTGTGTCATTGCAGGCGACAAAATCAACTGGTAAAGTGATGATCAACTGGACAGCACAAAACCAGGAAGATGCAGCCCGCTATGAAGTGGAAAGATCTTATGATGGAAGGAATTATGTGAAAATTGCGGAGAAGGATGTGGTGAGCAGCGGAGACTACGATGCCATTGATAATAATGCTGCAGCGGGATTACAATACTATCGTATAAAGTGTATCAATAGGAACGGAACTTTCTTGTACAGCAATATTGCGAAAGTAAATGGTACGCTTACAGCCTCCTTTACGGTTTATCCAAACCCTGTACAAGATGGTAACATGAACATAACAATCAGTAACAAAGAGAAGGGTGTTTATACTGTTGCAGTTTTCAATATAACAGGACAAAATGTGTATACCACTCAATTGAAACATGCGGGTGCACCAACCATGTATGATGTGAAGCTGCCAGCGGGTACAAGTGCCGGAATATACCAGGTACAGGTTACTTCTCCGGCAAATGACAAAAGCCAATTGAGTATCATTCTAGCCAATTAAAAAGGCGGGAATTACATGTCAATATGCAAGGGGCAATCATTTATTGATTGCCCCTTGTTTTTTATTGCTTTAACTATTCTTATTTTTACCCCCTAAAAAAAATATTGCTATGGCTTACAATTTATTAAAGGGTAAACGTGGAATTATAACAGGCGCCCTCGATGAAAATTCTATTGCATGGAAAGTGGCAGAAAAAGCGCATGAAGAAGGTGCAACCTTTGTATTAACCAATGCCCCTATTGCAATGCGGATGGGAGAGATCAATAAGCTGGCGGAAAAAACCAACTCTAAAATTATTCCTGCCGATGCCACCAGCGTGGAAGAACTGACAACTTTATTCACCCAGTCGCAGGAAGTATTGAGTGGTAAAATTGATTTTGTATTGCATTCCATTGGCATGAGCGTGAACATCCGTAAGAAGATACCCTACACAGAAAGCAACTACGACTATTTTGCTAAAGGAATTGATGTAAGCGCCATGAGTTTTCATAAGATGCTGGCGGTAGCAAAAAAACTGGATGCCATCAGTGAGTGGGGTAGTGTGGTGGCACTTACCTATATGGCTGCACAGCGTACCTATCCTTTTTACACCGATATGGCAGATATCAAAGCGATGCTCGAAAGCATTGCCCGGAGTTTTGGTTATCATTATGGCGTTGATAAAAAAGTGCGCATCAATACCGTTTCACAATCACCCACCAAAACCACTGCTGGTACCGGTATTAAAGGCTTTGGCGATTTCTTCGATTATGCCAATGCCATCGCACCATTGGGTAATGCCAGTGCCGAAGATTGTGCCAACTACTGTGTTACCTTGTTCAGTGACCTTACCAGGATGGTGACGATGCAAAACCTGTTTCATGATGGAGGTTACTCAACCACCGGTGTAAGCAATTATATAATGGAAAAACTGGGAGTGGAATAAATTTGACCAGGAATCATACAATGAAAAAAGCGTGTTAATTACTAACACGCTTTTCATTTATAAAGAAGTTGACAATTATTTCTGCTCTATGGCAATTTCCGACGGCTTATACGAAGCGTCTTTAAAGGATCCGGTGTTCTTTACATTGCGGCGGTAGTTTTTAAACATACTCATCCATTTTAGTTTCAGCACACCCAGGATACCTTCTTTTACAATACCCTTGTTCATTTTGCTTTCACCGGCTTTGCGGTCGATAAATGTAATGGGCACTTCAGCAATCAGAAAATTCAGTTTCCAGGCCGCAAATTTCATTTCTATCTGGAACGCATATCCTACAAAATTGATAGCCGAAAAATTCATCGCTTCCAGTACTTCACGCCGGTAACAAACAAAACCGGCGGTTGGGTCTTTCACCGGCATCCAGGTAATGATCCTCGTATATAAGGATGCACCCTTGGACAATAAGATCCGGTTGGCAGGCCAGTTCTCCACTTTTCCACCCTTTACATACCTCGATCCGACAGCAATACCAGCACCATCCTTACAAACCTGGTACAGTCTTTCCAGGTCCTTAGGACTGTGACTGAAATCAGCATCCATTTCAAAAATATATTGGTAGTTCCTGTTCAGTGCCCAGATAAATCCATGGATATAGGCAGTGCCAAGACCCAGTTTTCCTTTTCTTTCTTCTAAAAATAAGAGGTTGGGATATTTTGTGAAAAGCGATTTTACTATCTCAGCAGTGCCATCAGGGGAACCATCATCAATGATCAATACATGGTAGTTTTGCTGTAAAGCAAATACTGCATCTATGATGGCTTCAACGTTTTCTTTTTCGTTGAAAGTTGGTATGATAACGAGTTTATCCAAGTAAATTTGATTGCCGCTAGTGACGAATTTACGATTAAGACATTAAATTACGGCAACATATTTTCAACAAACGATTGAAAAGCGCTTTTAGTTGTTTTTTAACAAAGTCCGGTTAAGTATCTCGGTGAGTTTTTGTTTGGTATGTAATGGAAAGTCGCCCCTCATCATCCAATCGTAGTATTGAGGCTCCTGTCTTAAAACATCCATCACTGGTTTGCCCTTGTGTTTGCCAAAATTGAATACCTCCACACCCTTATCATCAAAAGAGAAGCGGCGGGCATAGTCCACAATTTTTTCTTCGCCTATTACACCCAAAATAGATTCAACCGAGTCGCCCAGCTGTGGATAGCGCTGTATCTGAGCAAGTAAAACGTCAATGGTAGCGTTGATATCATGTTCTGCGCTGTGGGCACCTTCCAGTTCTTTATTGCAATAATATTTATAAGCCGCAGTGAGTGTACGGGGTTCCATGGTGTAAAAAATATGCTGCACATCCACCATCTTCTTTTTGGAGAGATCCAATTCAATACCTGATCTTAAGAACTCTTCCATTAACAGTGGAATATCAAAACGGTTACTGTTGTAACCACCCAGGTCGCAACTCTCAATAAACTGTTTTAGTTCATTGGCGGCTTGTTTAAAAGTTTGCGCATCTTTTACCATTTCATCCGTAATACCATGTATCTCTGTTGAAGAAGGAGGTATGGGCATTTCGGGATTGATAAGTTTTCTTTTTACCTGGCGGCTTCCATCGGGCATGATTTTTACAATGGCGATCTCAACAATGCGGTCGGTTGACAAATTAACGCCGGTAGTTTCCAAATCAAAAAATGCGATCGGCCTTTGTAGCTGTAAAGACATGGTGGGTAGTGTTTATAAATAACTGATGTTAGAAATTGGATTTATAGTTTTCCTTGTTTTCAGAGCCGCAAACGTAAAGGTATTTTCTGATATTACCGCCACATATTGATGTAGTTTTTGCCCGGTTATTGTATTAAATACGACCAAATTTTTGGTAGTAAGCGATCAAAAAACCCGTTACCTCATCATAGCTCAGCATACCAGATGGCTGCTGGTTATTCCGAAGGTACAGGCCATAGATCAACCGGAAAAGGGGGCCGGCCGGGGATCTGTGTGCCTTTGAAAATTCTTTAAGTTCTCTAAGATCATCCTTAACACCCGGTAAAAGTTGATTATAAAAATGCTTCGTTTTGAGAGAGTCCACACCCTGCAAATTAGCTTGTGCGTATAAAAAAAGATCCAGGTAAGCGGAGTAATGGAAAGCTGAGTCTGTAGAAGAAATGGCCGCCAGGTAGCCTACAAAATTGGCTTCGTTTTCTTTGGCATATCCTAACTGGTGTGCCACTTCATGGCAACTGGTAAAGGGGAGCAGAAACCTTGGCACAGTGGTATTTACCTGCGCTTCTCCTGTAAAAGGATTGTAATAACCAGTAAACCCCATATAATTGCCCGCCCATCCCCATAAAGAAGATTTGATGGACGATCTGTTATAAGCCAGGTAAGGATAGTTTTTACTGGCACTGTCGTACGCTTTTTTTACCCCGTCAAAGATTTCCTGGTTGCCCGGACTCTTTTTATTTTGCCTCAGCAATGCCGCCTTGCTTTCATTTACTTTTTCAGCCAGCATTGAATCCAATTGTACCAGTTCTGCTGTCGAATATTTTTTGGTTGTTAGCTGGAGTTGTTTTTTTATACCCTGACGGTTATAATTAAGGCCCCACAATACATTAAAGGAGATATAGATAAGTAACAGTGTAACCGTTACCGGGTATAGCCTGGTTTTCCAGCTAGTAAAGCGGACTTGTTTTTTAAATATTTTCCTGGTAAAACGTATCAATTTTATCAATATCCAGATCACCAGCAGCCAATAGATAATATCGCCGAAGCTGAATGGTAACCAGCCAAATACATGTTTTAAAACAGAAGAAATTGAAGGATACACGCCAGTTGCATATTGATTTTCAATCAAAACTGGGTCGGCAGAGAGCAGCCGGGTGCCGATGGCTACACCAGTTAACAGCAGCAGCAGTATCCATTTTTTTGTTGTCATCTTGTTTTACAACCGCAAATATGGCTTCTATATGGATAATTTCAGGGATTTTTGCTGAAACATTATCATAATTTCCCTGAAATACTATACCTTCGCCGTCCTTTAAACCAAAAGGCCATGGGAAAGAGAAACGTTTTTGAGATACCGTTCGTTGGTTTAAAGCCCGGAATACACGAGTTTGAATACGAGGTGGATGATAAGTTCTTTGCTGAAAAAAGTACAGGTGAATTCACCAATTGCAGTGCCAACATAAAACTGACGCTTGATAAAAAGACTGGTTTTATGCTGCTCAAATTTGAGATCGGCGGAAAAGCAGATGTTGTGTGCGACAGGTGCAGCAATACCATTGGCAAAGACCTCTGGGATGAATTCAATATGGTGGTGAAGATGGTGGAAAACCCGGAAGAGATGAATGAAAAAGAAGATGACCCGGATATTTTCTACATCTCCAGAACAGAAAGCCACCTGCACCTGAACGACTGGATATATGAATTTGTAAGCCTGAGTGTACCGATGCAGAAAACCTGCAGTGAAGAAGAATTTGGAGGGCCCAAATGTAATAAAGAGGTCCTGGAGAAACTGAAAGCGATGGGAAATGATATGGAGGCCGGCGCAAATGCCAACAGCCTATGGAAGGGACTGGAACAGTTTAAGAAAACGACAAAAGAAAAAAAGAACAAACAATAACAATAACATTTAAAATTTACAGATATGCCAAATCCCAAACGCCGTCACTCGCAGCAACGCAGCGCCAAAAGAAGGACGCACTATAAAGCAGAGGCAGCAACATTAACAGTGGATACAACAACAGGCCTTACGCATGTACGTCACCGTGCCCATGTTAGCGAAGGAAAATTATATTACAAAGGACAGGTGGTTGCTGAAAAAGCACCGCTGAAAGCATAAGATTTTTTCTATTACTGCATTCTAAGTTTTACATTCGGCAAATGAATGTGAAACTTAGAATTTTTCATTTAAAGAACTGTCAATGAATATAGGCCTTGATATGATGGGTGGCGACTTTGCCCCATTAGAAGCAGTGAAAGGAGTGAAGGATTTTGTTGCCGCTTCGCAAAAGGATATTGCACTTACACTGATTGGTGATAAAGAACAGGTTAAACTATTGCTGGACGAGCATACTGTTCCAAAAAATAATCTCCATCTTGTTCATGCAGAACAAATGATCGAAATGCATGAACACCCCACGAAGGCACTAAAAGAAAAACAACGTTCTTCTATCGCCATCGGTTTTCATTTATTAGCTACAGGAAAAATTGATGCCTTTATCAGTGCCGGCAATACCGGCGCCATGATGGTGGGTGCATTGTTCAGCATCAAAGCCATTGAGGGGGTTAGCAGGCCCACTATCGGAGCCTACATACCAAGGGAAAACGGCAGCCTGGGTTTATTACTGGATGCAGGTATCAATGCAGATTGCAAACCGGAAAACTTAAACCAGTTTGCCATATTGGGTTCTTTGTTTGCAGAACATATCTTAGGCGTTGATAATCCAAAAGTAGGACTGGTAAATATTGGCGAAGAAGAAGGCAAGGGTAATATACTGGCACAGGCCACCTATCCCCTGCTAAAAGAAAACAAACTGATCAATTTTGTTGGCAATATTGAAGGCCGTGATATATTGATGGATAAGAGTGATGTGATGGTATGTGAGGGCTTTACCGGAAATGTAGTATTGAAAATGGCAGAGAGTGTATACGATATTGTGCAGCGCCGCGGTATTAAAGATGAACACTTCGACCGGTTTGATTTTGAAAAATATGGCGGTGTGCCGGTTCTTGGGGTAGCCAAGCCTGTGATCATTGGTCACGGCATTTCACATGGCACAGCATTTAAAAATATGATCGCCATTGCACAGCGGATGATTGAAAAAGATTTGATGAAGAAAATGCAGGCGGCATTTACGAGCTAATAAAAAAACCTGCATTTTAGTGCAGGTTTTTTTTATATTTTTTCTTAAGCGAAATACTAAGCGATTGCTCTTCTAAAAGCAAATTTTTGTACCAACGCATATATCCCAAACAACAGCCCGCTGTACACGAGGTCTGCTACCACACTTGTTTTAAAGAATGGTAATGCCGATATATAACACTGGAAAAAACCATTGAGGTCTTGCGTGTAGGTATGATACACAGGGTTATCAATAAAGAAGAACGACCCGTTAGACAGTACAAAGAAAATAACGGATGACATAATGGAATAACCCGCAATGTTCAGTACGCTGAATTTTTTCAGGTTAAATGCTATCATGGTGATCAAGGCAAAAATGCCATAGCCGATCAACTGGCCCAATCCCCAAAAGCCCTGGGCAATATCAAACACTTCAAACATAATATCAGACAACAGCATGGCGAAAAGGGGTAATGCAAAAGCCATTCTTTTATCTTTGATCACTGCACCACCAAAAATGGCCATGCCGATCATCGGGCTGAAGTTATCAGGGTACATGGCCACACGTGAAATAGCGGCCAATAAAACCAGTATAGAAGCAATGATGACCGATGAATATGTTTGTTTTTGCATTTTTTGTTCTTTGCAGCAAAAATAGGTATTTAACCATGCGAACCAATATTTTGCTGAATGCTTTTATTGGCATCATGTTGATATCTTTATAATGACAGGTTTATGGCAAAGCACATTCATACAGGAAAGGTTGGGGAAGACCTGGGCTGGTCATTTGTTGAACAGCAGGGATATACCATATTAGAAAAAAACTGGCGTCATTCCCGCTGGGAGGTGGATGTCATTGCATCAAAAGATACCGTACTACATTTTATAGAAATTAAAACCAGGCGCACTGCCAGTTACGGAATGCCGGAAGAAAGGGTTGGCAACAAAAAGATACAAAACCTGATCAATGCTGCAGAAGAATATCTCTACCTGCATCCCCAATGGAAACGTATACAGTTTGATATTCTCTCCATCATGCTGGTGAATGGAAAAGAACCTGATTTTTTTTTAATTGAAGACGTACACCTGTAATTACCTGTTGACTTTCTCCATCATTTTTTCCACCATGCGGTAAGTAGCAGGACAATATTCAATATTCTGCTTGTGTACGTGCATGTATTCCGACGGTTGCTTTTTGGTAAAGTGCGGAAAGCCGCTGCAATCAGCCGGGCGGATAGGGTAGATGCTGCATTTATTATCTGAAAGGTTTAAAAACTGGCAGGGTTGTTTTTTATTTTGCCAGTCGCCATCCTTTTTATCATATACCAGCCACTTGTCTTTGAAAGCTTCCGGTGTCATACTAAAATGACCAGCGATCCTTTTGATATCCACAGGTGTAAAAGTGGGCGTCATTTTTTTACAGCAGTTGCCGCAATCCAAACAATCCAGTTCAGCAAATACTTCCCTGTCTGTTTCCAGCATCATCTTATAGAGCTGCTTGGGCGGTTTATTTTCCAGCCTGGTTAAAAACGAACGGAATGCTTTCCTGTTGAGGTTGAATTTGATCTTGAAAGTTCGGAGATTTATTGTCATAGCTTTTTAATGGGTGTAGCGAAATTAGGGAAAAAAGTGAAAGGTGGAGGGTGAATGGTGAATAGGGAATGTTGAATAGTGAACCTTGCCTACCGGCAGGCAGGTGGTGAATTGTCAACCAACTTAGTTAGAACTAACCCCGTCGGCGGTTATTCATAAACTTCTAAGAGCTTAACTAAACGACATTGTAT
>JAKQJG010000304.1 GCA_029561305.1 Bacteroidota bacterium
CTCCTGTGAAGCATTGCCTTCGAAATCAGGATATCGTACAAACACTTTTAATAAAGCAGTATCTTTTAAGGCAATAAACCTGTTCTCATCCTGCAGCTTAATAAGAATGTGAGGCTTGGAAGAAACGATATCCCTGTTTAATATATGCACCCCGTCAAAAGTAACATCCAGTAAAGGACTGGTAAGATCGGGCTTCACATAAAAATCTTTATAAATAAAATTATTATACAAATATTGTTCTGCCTGGTCGTTATCAGGATTAACCATCACAAACAGGGTATTCATACCAGGAAACTCACGGGTATCAATGGTGTATTTGATGGTGATGGTATCATTTGACTGCAATGGTTTTGATTTAGGGAAATCAATGACGTGCGGCACATTATTCCTGTCGGTGATCACGAATTTTATCCTAAGGCTGTCAAACGGAATCATACTGATATTTTTGAATGCCAGCGAGAAGCTGATGTTTTCACCCTGGTCTGCCGAGTCTTTCATGCTGAACAAGATATTGGGTGCTACTGCACCTTCAGGCATATAGTCTGCATTGATCCTCCAATAACGCAATTGGTAAGGTGTGGCAAACTTCTTATCATCATTCTGCATTTTTAATTTTACAAAAGGATAGGTAGCTGCATCAATAAACGCCAATGATGTGTCAGTTGCAGGGCGAACAGTTGCCATCAGCGTCTGCGTTCCATTCGTTCTTACGCCATATACCTGTATGGCTACGGAATCACCCGGCAGAGCATCCGAAGAACTTCCACCCCAATGTAATGATGTCCAGTTTTTAGCAGGGCCAAATGAAGGAGATTCAATTGTACCGGTCTTTTGTTTTGACCTCACAGGGATATTAGCTTCAATTTGATCTGACTCAAGCATACCCATAAATTGCCTTGGAGTATAACTGGGTGTATTTTTTCTGAAGAAATGTACAAAAGGAAGGTTACGGTTAAAACTGTCAATCTTGTCAAAACCAACACTTTTTAATTTATGATATAACGAGTTACCTGACCCCAATACTGAGGTGTCTGCTTTCCATTGATTAATAAACGTATTATTGAAGGTCCATCCAAGATTTGAAATGGAGACATACATGCCAGCCGGTATGCTATCTATGAAATCCATTGCTTTTTTTCTGTATGCAGCATTATCATAAGGAAATTCAAAAAACTTTCTTGTAGGATAATCACAAATCGGCCAACTTCCGAAACGACCATTCCCGGGCGTAACATTGTAGTTTGTCCATGGCTCATAAGTAATGCTGTCATAAACATAGAACTGTAGAGAGCCGTATTTACAGCCGTAAATTTCTAACTGATCAAAATCAAGCACCAATGTTATCCTGTCATAATTCGTATACGGATACAAACCAGTTTTAACCTGCAGGTTCCTGTTTACCTCATCGTACCTGAACACTCTGTCACTTTCCAAGTGAAGCGTATTGCTGTAACTGCTTTTCTTATGCTGGTAAAAGTGTGATTGGTTGAACCCCGAACTGCTGTTGGGTAAATAAATAAACGAGAAACTGTTCCAAACCGGCTCGGTTGCATTGAGCGGCACCATGGACGTTCTCCAATAATATACCGTACTATCGGTATAGGTTATGTTACTTGGTGTAAACTGCAGCACACCACCTGTACCGCTGGTTGTGTATTCTTTCAAGAATGGAGAGTTGAACTCCTCCGTTGTATCCACCTGCATCTTATATTGCCTGTTGCCCATCAGCGGATTGGCAGTAGACGCCGAATAAACAATACTGGCCTGGTTTACGATGGAATAATTATAAGGAGATACCGGCCTTACTTCATCTTCCAGTATATAAAATTCCCTGTTGATCGTGTTATTCGTTTCACACAATTCGTCCACCACGTTATCTGCATCCAATACCACCACCAGTTTGTTTAGTCCTTTATCCGTAATAGGATTGATAGGAATGATAAATGACATGGAATCAGCATAACCAGGTGACTTTCTCATTTGATTATAGATCACCTGTACTGAATCATTGGCAAGATGCCTGTTAATGATCACCCTGATAGAATCTTTTACCGAATGCCCCAGGTTGTTGAATTTTACTTTAAGGGTAAAGCTATTGTCCGCAACCGTTATGATAGTGGGATCGAGTTTTACCAATGGTTCTTCAATAGCGTAATCTGGCTTGCTGAAATAATTCAGCTTGATCGCAGGGTCACCATGCAGGTTGATCTCTTCCAGGTGGATCCTGGTATAAAAATCCAGTGCAGAAGGATTATTACCTAAGTTTTGTAATACCCTTTGTACCTGCCGCCCAATGGACTGGCCATACATGGTTTTTGAAAACGCAGTGTACAGCTGTAAATTATAAAAATTTAAAAATGGCGGAATGCCCAGGTGAGTAGAGCCGAGGAAACCAATACTACCCACTCCATCTGCCAGTACATATTTTTCAGAAATAGATAAACCACCGGCTGCTCTTAGTGGATCAAAAGTGAAAAAGTTACCAGCACTACAGCCACTGATATTAAAGAATGGGTATTTGCCCCTGTTATTAAAAATTTCCGGACTGGTTAAATTAAATGCCAGTGTGTTGGCAGATGAGTGACCAAAATAACCGATCATTCCCACTCCCTGCTGGATCATCTGCTGTAGACGTTCTCCATTGGCCTGTTCTACAGCAGCAGAAGATGTTTTATTAAAACGCTCCACGTAAGCGCCATATAGCGTGTCCTGAATGATAGAAGCATAGCTATCCAGGTAGTTAGTAAAATCCCTGTTTTCTGGTTCATCAGCTCCAGCCACTACATGTATTACTCTTTTCATCCATTCCCTGTCTGTAATGCTGCAGTTGAGTGTTGATTGTACATTCTCGTACTCTTTTACTTTATTAAGGTAGTTCCTGATCTCTGTTCCGTTAATGGCAGATATCCTTCCTATGGGAACCAATGGCACATTAGTACCTGGCTCGCAGGCTAATAATATATCAGAAGCGGGCCAGCCAAAGGTTGGCACCATTTCTATTTTACGCATATCGGGGTTGGTCTCGTTTTGCTTGTACTCGAGCGAAGTAACGCCCCTTCCAATGATCAGCACATATTGCGGAGCTGTATTAAACTGCCTGGAAGCAAACCGTATAAAATCCCTGATGCCGGCTGGATGCTGTGGAATGCCAAAAGAAAACTGATCGTACAATTCTTCAATATCCACCACTTTGGCAGTGAATCCGCCACCACGTTGGGAAGCACGGTATTGGCGGTATTGCTCCACATAATTATTTCCTGCGCCATCGTTATATAAAACAGGATTGCTGATGATCAAATAATCACCCTGGTTGCCTGCTTCATTAAAATTGATAAACTGCCGGGTAGTTGCACTGGTTACATTGGTGATATTGGTGGCTTCTTCGCTTACCAATACAAATTTACGCACTGCATCCAGCGAAGCCGGTAATACAAACCTCACTTTTCCCGGTTCATTCAGGTCACCTGCAAAGCGGCGGCCATCATTTAAACTATATAATACCGGCACCGAAGTACCATGACTAAAATTGTCGATCACGAGATAGTTGCCCTGTGAACTTGGCCCCAGTTGAAAAGGAAAGTTTTTCTGTCCACTAAAATTAAAGGTGGCAGGATAGGTAACAGCCATGTTAGCCACAACGATCCTGTCGAATGGATTATTTGAATTATTGGCAATAGAAACCTGCAGGTAGTTTGGATTCTGCAGCAAACTTAAAGGCAGGTTATTAAACGTTCTTTTTAAAGTGTCAAAATAATTCACACTAACAGAGTCAACAACATTATTAAAAAACCTGATCTTAATTCTTCTTGTATTTAAAGCATTACCACCTGCAGCAATGGCAAAAGATACACTGTTGGCAGGACCAGCCTGGTACACATTCATATCGTCGAACTGGTGGTACATAGCAAAAGGATCACCGGCACCAATATCATTGCTTGTCCATCCTTCACTAATATCATAGGAGGAGGAATACACCATTTCACCCACCTGCACGGCATACCCACGGTTGTATTGCTGTTTGAATGCCTTAGCCACAGTACGCATGAAATAATTTTCCTGCGGCAAAGTATTAAAGGCCACATTATTGGCGGTATTGGTATAGCGCAGATTTCCAGCAAAAGGATTCACTGTAAGAAAATAAGCGGCTGTATCAGAATGAAGACTAAAACTATCGCATAACTGGTATCCTTGTTTTAAATAGAGATTTTTATCTGGTATTCCATCATTGGATTTACCCCAAAATTCAATATAATCATTGGCACCAAAAGGCCCGGTGGCAACAGAGGTATACAATCTTACCTGTTCTCCATTACGCCACAATTGAAAATACTCCGCCGGAGTATTGGTCAAACCAAGCGATGTAAGCAAGGTTTGATTGATGCGGTACAAACCAGTTTTGTTTACCTGGAACTTATGGTAGGTTTTGTTGTAGTCTATCCAGCTGTTATTTAAGGGCTGTGCTTTGGCAGCTACAGTAGCAAGAGTAAATACCAGGATAAATAATTTTCTCATTGTAGATATTGTTGTCCCCCCAACTAGTTGAGGAGAAGGTTAAGTTTAGTCTTGTTTTTTTGACAGGTTCACTCTCAATGAAAACACATGTGAATACAAAGGGTTATTTTGGTTTGCTAAATTTGAATAAGAATAGTCCAGCATTACGTTCCCCAATTTTACTCCTGCGCCAAGACTTGGCTGGTAGATCCACACTTTCTTCTGGTTTAAGGTATCGCCATCGCTCAATGCTTTTTGAAAATTGGTAACACCGCCTCTTACATAAAACAAATCGCTTATGCTGGCTTCCAGGCCCACACTGGGATCCACACTTACCGCACTGCTGCTAAGTACCGTATTACGTTTACCATCAAATGTCATATTCAGATTGGCTTCTGCCAACAAGTTGAATTTTTCACTTATCTGGAAATCGTAGCCGCCACCAATTACCAGGCGGGGGGCCGTTAATTCAGATGACTTAACAGGAATTTCGTTATTGGTGAGGTATAATACTTCCTTTTCTCTATCCGTAAAACTAAAAGACCATGCATTAAAAGTGGTGGTAATGTCTTTTGCCACGGCACCGAGGCGCCAGTTGCCCCTTTTCATTTGAAAACCGGCATCAATACCAAATCCCCAGGCATTGGCAAACTTGCCCACTACCCTGCGGATGATCTTTGCATTCACACCAAAGCGCATATAGTCATCTTCTGTTTCAGAAATGGTTTGTGCAAAAGACAGTAACAAAGCATAATCAGCCGAAGAAAAACTGGTGAGGCTACCATAATCAATACTGCCATCTGGCTTTACTAAAAATAAGGTGTTGGGAATATCATCTACGGCAAAACGCAGCATGGAAATACCAAGAGTCCGTTTATTATCCTGTATAGGCACGGCCAACGATGCAAACTGGTAACTGCCGATACCGGCAAAATACTGTGCATGCATCAGGCTTACCGAGGGGTTATCTTTCACACCCGCCAAGCCGGCAGGGTTCCAGTATCCGGCGGTGCCATCTTCTACAGAAGCCACCTGGGCACTACCCATGGCAAGACCTCTTGCACCAGCGCCAATATTTAAAAATTCGTTGGAATACTTCCTGAACTGGGCAGAAGCTATAGCAGGAATCAACGCTATGCCCAGCAGTAAAGCAGTGAGTTTACGGTTCATAATTTGTTTTCTCTGGTGTTGTTTAAATCGGAATTGGATATTCTTAACCGGTAAAACGCATTTTTCCTAACTAAATTGTGCCGTTTTTCCAGTAAATGGAACACAAATGTAAACGTAAAGAGGGTTCAATAATGGAGTGTTTAGTTTGATAACAAAGAAAAGACTCCCCATCTTCTGAAAATGCTGCATTTTATCGATATGTAAATATGAACGGATGAAATGCCTTTGCGGCTGCTTTCAATTTATTTGCTTTTGATTTAAGGGCCCGTTTTCAACGTTACTTATAGATACCAATTTAATCCCGGGCGTTGCCTGAACTGCGTTTGACGAACAAACCCCGCAGCGCCTTACATTTGCAAAAAATTATTTTTGTAGAAATGAAGAATTTAATAGAAGAACTGAAATGGCGTGGAATGGTGCAGGATATGATGCCCGGCACCGAGGAGCAACTGAATAAGGAAATGACCACCGGCTATATTGGCTTTGACCCTACTGCCGACAGCCTTCATATAGGAAACCTGGTTCCAATCATATTATTGAACCACCTGCAACGTTGTGGCCACAAACCCATTGCCTTAGTGGGCGGCGCTACTGGCATGGTAGGTGACCCCAGTGGTAAGAGTGCCGAAAGAAATTTTTTAAGTGAAGAAACCCTGAACCATAACCTGGCCTGTGTAAAAAAACAGTTGGAAAAATATTTAGACTTCGACAGCAGCCACCCCAACGCGGCGGAAATGGCCAATAATTACGATTGGTTTAAAAACATCTCCTTTCTTGATTTTATCCGGGAGGCCGGCAAGCACATCACGGTAAATTATATGATGAGTAAAGACAGTGTGAAGAAAAGGCTGGAAGGTGAAAGCGGTATGAGTTTTACAGAATTTAGCTACCAGTTGGTGCAGGGGTACGATTACTACCATCTAAACAAAACAAAAAACTGCAAATTGCAAATGGGTGGCAGTGATCAGTGGGGGAATATTGTAACCGGTACAGAACTGATCAGGAGAAAAGGCGGTACTGACGCTTTTGCATTTACTTGTCCGTTGATCACCAAAGCCGATGGCAGCAAGTTTGG
>JAKQJG010000305.1 GCA_029561305.1 Bacteroidota bacterium
AGTAAGCACCCGACGCACCCCGTGTTGCAATTTACTGATTTTACCTTACCCAGTTTTGAGGCAGTAAATCATCCAATTGATCTAAGGTGCAGATGGCTAGTTTATCCAGCACATTCTCAAGCCAATCATAAGGGTTTATGGTATGTACCTTACAGGTAGCAAATAGGCTGTAGAAGATTGCTGCCCTTTCGGCAGCGGCATGACTTCCTGCAAAGAGGTAATTTTTCCTTCCCACCGCTACGGGGCGTATGCTATTTTCCACCGGGTTGTTATCAATGTGCAGCAATCCATTGGTTGCATAAAGGCTTAGCTTATCCCATCGCTCAATGGAATAGGCAAGGGCTTTTCCGATTGAGCTTTTAGGCAATACTTCCATGTAGGCCTTTTTCATCCAGGCACCCAGGTTTTGCAATATGGGTAATGCATGTTCCTTCCTGTATTGCGTCAAGTCCTCACCTTTGATAGAATTTTCTTTTGCCTGGCGCTCTATGGCATATAATTGTTGTATTTGTTCAAGCACATATTCCGCCCTTTTCCGGTCGTTTGGTAGTGCTTCATGGAATTTCCTACGTGCATGCGCCATGCAATGGAATAGCGTAATGTCAGGATAATCCTTAAAAATATCGTATCCTGCATATCCATCCGTTTGCAAATATCCTTTATAGTCTTTTAAAATGGTTGTCGGCCCTTCCCTTCCGCGGCCTGAACGGTAATCAAAAAGTACCAGCTTATCGTGGTGGCTTTGGTAGACCCAATAGTATCCCTGATGCGTGGCATTTTTCTTTTCATCGGTCATTACCTGAATCACGGTTTCATCGGCATGTAGGTATTGGGAGGCCAATACCTTTTTTTTATGCCGATCGTACAACCCGCTAAGGGCATGGGCTACAGCCCTTACCCAATCGCCTATGGTGCTGTCGTTAATATTTCCATCCAAGCGATCGTAACGCTTTATCTGGCGGTATAACGGAAGGTGATCCACATACTTTTCTACCACTATCTGTGCCAGCAGGCTGGTATCGGCACTGCATTTTTCAATGGCACGGGCAGGAGCAGGAGCCTGTGCCACCACACCTGTAGTTTTGACCGCATAACGGGGACGTACAATCCGCTTTACATACAACTCTGACGGGGTATAGGCCAGTAATTCGGTTACATCTTCGCCTAAGCGGCTGCAGTTTGCAATATCAATGCCCTGAGGTTCAATCACCACTTCCTGGCGACGCAACTTTTCGGGAAAAGACTGGCGACCCTGATGCTTACTTACTACCGTGGTTTTGGTGATCTCGCGGGCGGGCAGTTCTTTGGTTTCTGTAATTACTTCGGCAATAGGATCTACCGTAAACAATGTGCCTTGCTGCGATGCATTTGCATTTTGTGGCACAAAGCGTTCGTGCTTACTACCAAATACCAGCTTTTGCAATTGCAGTAACTGAATCTGCAGTTGTTCCAGTTGCTGCTTCAGTATTTTGTTCTCGGCAAGGCTTTGTTCATATAATGCCTTGTAATCCACTGCTTCAGAAACTGATATGTTTGCTACGCTTTGCACTGATGCAAAACTGGTATAAACAACTTGATTGGGATGCAGTATTTGCGCACAATGGCCTTTGTTTTAGTGGGTATTTTTGTTTGGGGAAAATAGGGTATTTACCATAGCATCAGGCAGCTGGTTTGAATCTGTATTTATGCCTTACAGAGGATAGTTCTATTCCTTGAAGAATGAGTTGCAACTGATAAGCCTTTATGATAAAACCTCCTGATGGGTTATCCGTTGCAGGCAACTCAAAACGACCTCGCTCAAGCCGTTTGTAATAAATTGAAAGTCCATCTCCTTCCCAATGCAACAGCTTTATCTGGTTTCGTTTGCGGTTGCAAAAAATAAATACGCCGCCACTGACAACCTGGAGCTGCATGCTTTGTACAATACCACACAGGGCGTCAAAACCTTTTCGCATATCAACCGGTGGCAAATACCAGTAATATTTTTCGGTGGCCGATAACTGAAGCATGATCAGCAGCTAAGCAACGCTTTTACAAATTGAATGGATGGCAAATCGTTGGAAACGTGCAGCAGGAGTCCATTAGGGCCTTGCAAGCAAATTCCTTTAAAAGCATTTTCTGGTTCAACAGTAATGGCTACAAAACCAGGCCTAACATTATTGCCAATTTTAGATTCCGACACTTGCTTGTTCCAATAAAGAAAACGACTGTAGGTAATCCCATGTTCCCTGCAAAACGTAAGCTTATCAAGTCCACTTTGTTGCCATTGTTCAACCAAGTTCTTTCCTTCCTCCCGACTCCATCTTTGATTGCTCATAATTATGATCTTTAGCATGCAAAGGTTCTGCTGCGGATTGGTTTTAGCAAGATGGGGTCCGTCGGGTGCTTAC
>JAKQJG010000318.1 GCA_029561305.1 Bacteroidota bacterium
GCCATACGTTATTTCCAGGCTTTTCATCATGTAAGGATCTACAATGATTCTGTGCAGGCGGTATGCGACAGTTTATTTTATTCTTCTGAAGATTCTACGTTCCGTTTATTTAAGGATCCGTTGGTGTTCAGCAGCAAATCCCAGATTGCAGGAGATACTATATTCCTTTTTACAAAAAATAAAAAAGCCAGCAGGGTCTATGTGTTTGAAAAAGGCATCATCATCAATGAAGTGAATAAACAGATGTATAACCAGGTGGCAGGCCGAACACTGAATGGATATTTTAAAGACGGGCAACTGGATTATATGAGGGTAAAGGGCTCTCCTGCTGAAAGTGTTTTTTATCCGCAGGATGATGACAGTGCCATTACAGGGATGAACCGTTGCCACGGTGATGTAATAGATATTTACTTTGCCAACAAGGAGGTGAACAAAGTGAAGTTTGTAAACGATGTTACTGGTGCTTTATACCCCTTATATCAGATACCGGAGGATCAAAAAAAACTTCCGCTCTTCAACTGGCAGGATGCAAGAAGACCTAAAAACAAACTGGAGCTTTTTGAATAGCATTAATGTTACTTTAACTCAAATTTTTATTTCGTATTACAACCATTACTTATTTTCGTAATTGTTTACAACCCCAATTAAGTTCACCATGAAATGGGCCACACCAAATGAATTTTACCTGCAATATTATTGTTGGCGAAATGCTTGTGGCCAAAATCAACAAAAGTACACACATGAAAAAAATCATTTTTTGTTGCAGTCTTTTTACTGCATTCTCTTTGGCCGCTGCTGCACAGTCTTATTCCAAAGCAGTTGGTATCCGTCTCGGGCCTAATTCTGCAGCCGTTACTGCGGGCTTTACCGGTAAATATTTTTTAAATGAAAAAGCTGCTGTAGAAGCCATCGTAGGTATCAACAATGGCCTGGGTATATGCGGACTGTACGAGTTGCATTTTCCTATCGAAGCAGTCAATAATCTCTCCTGGTTTGGAGGTGCTGGTGGTTATGTTGCTTTCAGAAGCAGCACTACTTTTGTCGGTGCTGCCGGTATTATCGGGCTTGATTATAAGTTTGAAGAGATACCACTCAATCTTTCGCTCGACTGGAAACCTGAGTTAAACATCATCAGCAAGATCGCTTTTGAATCTTCGGGCATCGGTTTGTCCGCAAGGTTTACTTTTTAAAATAACATGTATTGAAAACAATGTTAAGCCTGCAGTAAAATTGCAGGCTTTCTCTTTTGACTGAATGAAAGGTTGTATTGTTGATCACAATCACAGAGTCAGGTTTAAATAAAAAACAGTCCGTTTAACAGGCTGCTCGTTTTCTAATTTAATTGTAATATTATTCAGCAATTACTTTTTCAGTGGCAACCGTTACACCGTTTACGCTTACAGTAGCAGTATAAAAACCTTTTGCCAAACTGTTGTTTATTTCTACTGTGTTTGCACCTTTAGAAGCAATCGTGTTTTTAACGGCGATTGTTTTACCAGCTGCATTTTTAACGGTAATAACTGCGTTACCATTGTTAGCAGCGTTGAAGTTTACAGTTGCAGTAACTGCAGCAGCGATTTCATTGTTGTTTAAATTTACCACTGTAGTGTTGCTGTAAGAAACCGTACCATCAGCATTGATTGTTTTTACACGGTAGTAAGCTACTTTTCTTCCGGCTAATGCAGCAGCGTTATCGTTGATGCTGAAGTTTCCACCAAAGGCATTGTTTACGGTAGCGATAGCAGCAAATTCGTTGCTGTAAAAAGAACGCTCAATTTGGAAATTGCTGTTAGCAGCGAAGTTCAAAACAACTGTATTGTTATTAACTGATGCTGATAAAGAAGCTTTAGCAGCAGGTGTAGTATTGTTAGCAAATGAAGAAGCGATGGTAAAGAGGGCGATGAAGATGGTAGTGAAGTTTTTCATTTTCGTAGGTTTTTAGATGATCGGTTATACGATATTCATTTCCTACATTGTGCCGAAATATAACTACCTGTATTTCAGCTACTTAAAAATCACATTCTTGTATTTTTATCCAGATTGTGGAAGGGTTTTGTAAAATGTGGAAAAAGGAAGCCATTAAATGACTTCCTCTTTTTAAGTTCTTTTTTAAAACTTTTATTACTCAGCAATTACTTTTTCAGTTGCAACCGTTACACCGTTTACACTTACAGTAGCAGTATAAAAACCTTTAACGAGGTCATTGTTCAGTTCTACTGTGTTTGCACCCTTAGAAGCAATCGTGTTTTTTACAGCGATTGTTTTACCAGCTGCATTTTTTACGGTGATCACTGCGTTACCATTGTTAGCAGCGTTGAAGTTTACAGTTGCTGTAACAGCAGCAGCTATTTCATTGTTGTTTAAATTT
>JAKQJG010000331.1 GCA_029561305.1 Bacteroidota bacterium
CCCCACCAAACTATCCCCCAAATACTTCATCCCTGCATACAGCGTAAACAGCTTTACATTACTCGCCGGTACAAAATATTTATCTGCATTGTAATTATATAAGTACGTATTAGTGGCAGGATCATAAATACTGATACCAATATGACCCGTATTGATCACCGTATCCTGCAGTAAAATTTTTTGGGCTTGTTTATGGATCTGTTTGGATACAGAGCAGGATTGCAACAGCATCCATGAGCCAACAATAAAAACAAAAGCTATATTTTTTGCGTTGCTCATTCTTAAAAATTATAAAACTGCTAAAACCCTAATACGCCCATTAGCACATCATCAAATCAGCAAATTACCCCCTCTCCTGCGCCCTCATCCACCTTTCCGGTATCTCATTTTTACTGGCACTCACATAATCATTGTAACTGCAGGCGATCATCTTCTTATCCGGCAACTGCATCCACCACCTGCCCGTACGGCGGCTTTGTAAAAACAAGGTACCCTCATCCGTAAGTGCAGTATTAAATTCATTGAACAGTCCACTCTCTCCAAATGCTGCCTCTTGTTTACTTCGGCTTTTGCCGTCGATAAAGTACCAGAGCATCTGTGCGATCTGCACGGCCGTAAGTTCATTCACATCTTCTGCCGGTATATATCCATAGATACCAAAACTGCTGAGCTGGCTGCTCATACCCACATAACGGGTAAGCACACAGGCTTCTTCGCCGGTAAAACCATTGGGACTGCACCTGGTAGAAGGAGCATCACTGTATTTGATGGCATTGATATCAAAACTTACCATGTTGGCATTCCGCAACACGGGTTCCATCTCTTCCATATTTTCTTTGGCCCTGCCCACCCTGTGACAGTCGAAACGGAGTTTGTCCATCGTTTCCAGCATACGGGGGTGTACAAAATAACTCTGGAACCCAATATGGTTGTAATGCCTGATAAAGTTGGGCTCACCTGTAAGCATCTCCAGTAAAAAGTTCTCACTGCGTAAAGGGCTTTCACCACGCAGGTCGATGGTGGCGTCGATACAGGTTGCTTCAATGGCTTTATTCAGTTCTTTGTAAGCAAAATATTGCGCCAGGGTGATATCGTGTGAACCACCAATGATAACAACGGTTTTATTCATCCGCAATAATTCCGCCACCACGGTTTTTACGGCAGCATAACTATCGTTTAAAGAAGCCCCGGTTTTGATATTACCGATGTCTGCGATGCTGGTATCAAAATGCCAGTAATGTAATTGGTATAATTGCTTACGGATAACATTGGCCGCATTGATGCGCTCATTAAAATTTCCGCTTCCTCTAAATTCATCCACACCTACGAGTACAATATCGGCGTTGGTAATATCAGGCAACTCTTCGCTGTAAATATTGATGTGTTTGGCAAACTGTCCGTCGTTGTAGCCGCTGTCTTCATTCAATAAATGAATGTCAACAGGTGCTAAAAAATCATGCAGGTCGTACATTGGTAAATCGTTTGGGCAAACATAGGGCAAATGTGCAAATATGGCAAATGTGCAAATTAGCAAATGGACACCCTTCGGCTATCAACAGGACTTTAAATAATGAATAATAAATAATCAATTCACCTTTTGCAGGTTCTTCGCTACAAACCAGTCATCATAAGAAGGCTCTGGTTTTGTTTTGTAATGTACCTGCAGCGCATTGCGGAGTTCGGTGCTGCTTTTGACAAATTTAGCGGTGAAGTTTTCCTTTAATGTAAGCAGGCTGAATAATTCATTGACCCTTTTTATTTCTGCGATGTAATATTTGCCACGTATTTGTGTGTTTAAAAACTGCCTGCTGTCGATAACCGAAATAAACCCAACACCACGAATGGTATCATTCTCCACTACCTTAAATTTTCGCAGGTCGTCAATATAACCCGTGATAGCAATATTGTATTCCATATCGCTCCGCTTTTCAAAAATTATTTTTACCGGTGATTCAATGTATTCATTCTCGAAAGATGGCCTGGCAACAAAGGAAGCCCATTTGCCCAGCAGGCTTTCATCAATATATTGCTGCGGATCTTTGTCGATGGGATAAAACGACTCGTAAGGGCAGCCGCATAAAACGATGCAGACGGAAAAAGTCAGTAAAGTGTACAGCAGGCTTTTCATCTGCCAATAAAATTAAACAGATTTATCATATAACGAACGCTCAATTGTTGTTGATTTGTTATCGCCGGACCAAAGCAAGCCAGCCTGCCACTTCCATCAGCCAGGCAATACCCAGGTGAACGATCAATCCACCCCACACACTGGCTGTATTGTAAGAGATGATACCCAACAACAGTCCGCCCCAAAAACTACTGATGGCTTCCCCCATTGGTTTGCCAAGATGAATGGCACAATAAAAACATGCCATGGGGACAATACAATGCGTGCCGCAAATACTGGCCAATGCCAAAATCAAAAATCCCCGGAAGAAAAATTCGATGCTGATAAAATCAAAGCCATAGCATAATTCATACACTATATACTGCCAGCGGCTGCCCTGGATGTTTTTTAAAAATTGTGCTTTGGGGTACACTGACTGAAAATCTTTTTGCAGCGCCGCTAAAGCCAGTAAAGGCAGCATGAACAAAAGCATCTGCAGGTATGGCTGCAGGTTATCCAGTTTTTTTACGCCGTAAAAAGGTTGGTTGCCTTTATCTTTTAACCACCAGATCAGCAACACTGGTAGCAGCAAAACAACAACACGAACGACCCAATTGAGACTGCGCAGGTAAAAAATATTTTGTGGCGCTGACCAATGATCAGTGATGAGTGAATGGTGAAAATTAAAATTCACCCGGAAGGAAAACATGGCGGGTGCTAAAAACAATATTACCCAGAACCAGGTGTTGCTAAAATAACTGCAGTTGTTGAAAAACAGCGGTTGCAATAAAAATGCGGCGGCAAATGGAATAAAGTACAGCAGGTAATAGCCGCCAAATTGTGCCAACCAGGTTTTACCGGAGGCGGCATATTTTTTTTCAAGTCCATGCCAGTAGTTCAGATAGATAATAACAGCCAGCATGGCAACGATCAGCAGGAAATAAAAAAGGTTGAATTCTTTTTCGTAAAAAGAGCGTATGTATTTGAAGATTTGCTGCAATGGTAAATTATAGCGTTATACTAATAGCGATACTATTATTTTGAAAGTTGCTTTGCAATCAGACTGAGTGAATAGGAAGCAGCATTTTTACAATCATTTTCAAACTTATTCAATATTGTTATGCCGGCTACTGTTGGTGTCAGTTGGAAATGTCTTTTGTCCCAGTCGCTGATCGTTGGTATCTCGTTAATCCAACTTAAGATAGAA
Source organism: Bacteroidota bacterium (assembly GCA_029561305.1). Taxonomy (GTDB): domain Bacteria; phylum Bacteroidota; class Bacteroidia; order Chitinophagales; family Chitinophagaceae; genus Ferruginibacter. The sequence continues at coordinate 3,315 of JAKQJG010000331.1, forward strand.
TCCAAGGCAGGCTTTTCAACTGGTGTAATAAGCGTTGAATAACAACTTCCTGATACCCAAAGCAGCTTTCGCTTTAATTCATTCCCTGTTGGCGTTCCCACTAATATTTTTTCTGTAATATCCAGCCTCTCACCAGAAGAATCCAAGGTTTTTTGCAGTTGGTTTAAACTATCTATAAACTGGCTGACCGCTTCTACAGCATTGTAAATTGAATCAGCCTCCAGGGCCAGTGTCCTGTTTTTGTGCCGGTGAACATCTATTATCTTAAAAAGTTCTTTTATGTCTATGTTCAAATACCGGTTAGATGAACTTAACGACCCATCCACTTTTTTAAAAGTTTCGACCGTTTCTTCTGCCCGGTTTTCGAGCATACAGCCGGCAAAATGCAAAATCACCAGGAATGCAATAGACAATAATGCAACTTTCATCATACTCCAATTCTATGGTATTATCAAACAATCACACCTCCCTCACCGGTGCATTCAGTGTTTTCCAGAGCAGGTCTTTTAGTTCCGGCAGGCCAGTACCCACTACAGAAGAAATAAACACATGTGGAACATTGGCTGGCAGTTCATTTGATATCGCCTGTTTCAACTCCTCATCCAGCATATCGCTTTTACTAACGGCAATGATAAAGTCTTTTTGCAGCATTTCAGGATTGTACTCCTGGAGTTCGTGTACCAGTATCTCAAATTCTTTTCGATGGTCTTTACAGTCTGCCGGAATTAAAAACAGCAATACTGAGTTTCGTTCAATATGACGGAGAAAACGGTGACCCAGCCCCTTCCCTTCTGCAGCACCTTCAATGATACCGGGCAGGTCGGCAATACAAAAACTTTTTCCATCCCTGTATTCCACCATACCGAGTTGTGGGGTGAGCGTAGTAAAAGCGTAGTCAGCAATTTTGGGTTTGGCTGCAGTGATCACCGAGAGCAGGGTAGATTTGCCTGCATTGGGAAAACCTACTAATCCTACATCGGCCAGTACTTTTAACTCCAGCAACTTCCAGCCTTCCACACCGGGTTCGCCAGGTTGTGCATAGTCAGGCGCCTGGTTGGTAGCCGTTTTGAAATTGCTGTTGCCCAAACCACCACGGCCACCTTTTACCCACACCACTTCCTGGCCATCTTCCAGTATCTCTGCTTCTATAGCTCCTGTTATTTCATCTTTTGCAATGGTACCAAGCGGCACTTCAATGATAATATCTTTACCACTTCTGCCACTCTGGTTATTCTTTAATCCTCCTTCCCCATTTTCTGCCAATACATTTTTGTAGTAGCGCAAATGAAGCAGTGTCCATAATTGAGTGCTACCCCTCAAAATAATATGGGCACCGCGGCCTCCATCACCGCCATCGGGGCCGGCCATGTCATTGTATTTTGTACGGGCAAAATGTTTGCTCCCTGCACCACCATGCCCGCTGCGGCAGAAAATGCGGATGTAGTCTATAAAATTTTTATTTTCCATTACTAAGTAACAAGTGAAAAGTGATAAGTGATGAGTTATTTACTTCCTGCCTGCCTTTGATTTTGCAAGCTCCTTTCTAAGCCAGTTGATATAGCCATTTAACAATTTCTCACATTCATTTATCCCACCTTTTAATTCTATTAATTGCTCCTTGTTTATGATAGTTTCATCGTAAGCATCAATACAATGATTGTAAGTTTCACTTAATGACCCCCTGGCCTGAATACAAAAATGAATCTGATCAGGAAAGGTAAACCGTCCATGCCCTTCAGCAATATTAGCATTTATTGATCTTGAACTGCGTATTATTTGATCTGTTAAACGGAATTTTTCTTCTGACGGGAAATTATTCGTTAAAGAACGAATGTGCTTTTTAAGCAGTCTGGCTTTTTTCCATACTTCTAATTCTGTAAAACTTTTCCCTGAGGATGGCATGTCATTGATATGTTCCATAATTTAATTTTTGACATTTTCGTCTCCCTAACGCATAACACTGCAGACAATTGCTAATTTAACAGGTTATCTTACCAAACTGATCACCCATCACTTGTCACTTCTCTTGCGTTCATTCCAGGTAATATAGGGATTGGAACTTTTCGTTGACTTCTGCAGTTGCACGTCTCTCAAAGGCTCACATTCTTTAAAAGTTGCGAACATATCCGCTGGTAATTGCTGATACAGTTTTGTTCCTTCCGTTTTCCACTGCATCATTTCGTCACTCACTTCTTTTATTTTTTTTGCAGGATTACCAACGATCAAACTCCTTCCTTCATATACTTCATCTGCCTTAATAAAGCTTAATGCCCCCACAATGCATTCATCACCCAACTGCACATTATCCATAATAACGGCATTCATTCCAACCAAACAGTTTTTTCCGATAGTAGCTCCGTGTATTACTGCACCGTGACCGATATGTGCTGATTCTTTTAATAGTACAGTGATGCCGGGAAACATATGAATCGTACAATTCTCCTGAACATTACAGCCCTCTTCGATTACAATCCTGCCCCAATCGCCACGGATAGCAGCACCAGGACCAATATATACTTTTGCCCCTATAACAACATTGCCGGTAACACATGCCTGCGGATGAATAAATGCAGTGTCATGTATCACCGGCCTGTAGCCATCAAACTCGTAGATCATGATGTAAGCTGATTATATATTATATCAAATTTCTCTGCAAGAATTAAATATTCATCTGACCAGCCATTCATTAATGAATGCTCCTGGAAAGTACCCGTTGCAATAAAGTGTATATTAATGGCAGCCAGACAATTTACATTTTCCTCTTCCAATTGTAAAATAAATCCGTCGATCTCCTTTCTTAGTTCCAGCGGGCTTTCAAAATAAGTCCATAACATATCCGACCCGTCCGGAATTTTTGACTTTACCCTTAAAAGAATTTCAATCAGTTCTTTCATGAACCCATTATAATTATTCTTCCGATGGTAAAGCAATATCCCTTTTTAACATGGCATCCCTGTTGGCCATTTCCCAGGCTGTATGAAAGATCAGCCGCATTCTTTTCTGATAAAGGTCCCAGTAGATCTTATCAACCGTATCAGTTGGTTTGTGATAATCAGCTTTGAGCATACCATCATAAAAAAAGAGTACCGGCACCCCTTTTCTTGCAAAATTGTAATGGTCACTGCGGTAGTAGATCCTTTCCCTGTCGTTGGGGTCATCAAACTTATAATCCAGTGTAAGACCGGTATATTTTTTATTCACTCCTTCATTTATCACCGGCAGTTCGCTGCTCAGTTTATCGTGCCCAACAACATATAAATAGTTCAATGTATCCGCTTTTTCCCTTTCTGTATCCACCCTGCCTACCATATCAATATTCAGATCAACCGTTGTTTTATCCAGCGGAAAAACGGGGTTGTCTGTATAATATTCACTACCCCATAAACCTTTTTCTTCTCCACTAACGGTCATGAATACAATAGTTCTTCTCGGTCCATGCCCTTCTGCTTTTGCTTTGGCAAATGCTTCTGCCATTGCTATTACACCACAGGTACCGCTGCCATCATCATCCGCACCATAATAAATTTTATCACCTTTCTTTCCGAGGTGATCGTAGTGAGCAGTTAAGAAAACATACTCCTCCTTTTTATCTGTACCTTCAATTACCCCGATCACATTACTGGCATTTACCACCAGCCTTTCTTTTTTAAAAGTAAACTGGAAAGCTGTCTTTTTCTCTGGTAATTCAACAGGATTGAATGCAGCCGCAGCTTTTGCAGACTGTAACAGTCCATCTGTATTCCATTCAGCAAAAAAAGTTTTTAGTACACTATGTGATGCCACCAGGTAGTTCACCTGTTCTTTATCCCCCGAAGGCGGAAAATACAGTTTGGATTTTTTATTGGCGTTGGTTAAAGCGCTGCTGATATTCGGAGCAGAAGGATTGATGAAAATAACTGCGGCAGCACCTTTTTCTGTGGCGGTTTTTATTTTGGCCGAAGCGCCGGGGTAGGTGTATTTTGAGTAACTATTTGTTCCGCTCACCAGGTAGATACCATCTTTTCGTGGCTCCCCTAAAAAAATAACGGCCACTTTGCCTTTTACATCAATGCCTTTATAATCATCATAATTTTTTTCGCTGATCCCATAACCGGCAAATACAAAACTATTAGCCGTAATGGTTTTAGTACTGTTGCCCATCACGTTTACATAGTAATGTTCGCCGTAGGTCAGGTCTGTATTGTCAATTTTTAAGCTGCCGGAGGTAACGTCAGTAGAGTCTTCAAACAAAGGAAAAAACTGCTGATAGCCCTTGAGTGCAGGCACCTGTTGCAAACCGATGGCTTTGTATTGCGCTTCAATATAGGCTGCCGCCTTACGCTGTCCTTCGGTACCGGTTTCCCTTCCTTCCATCTCTTCACCGGCAATGATCACCAGGTGCTTTTTTAATCCATCACCCGTTATGTGAGCGGCATATTTTTCTGAAACATCTTTTTGTGCAATGGCGGTACAGAATAAAAAGGATACACTGATTGATACGATAGTTTTCTTCATGAATTATAATTAATAAATAAGGTTCCTGTTTAAATTAAATACTTAGAAAAATATTAAAAGACATGCCAGCAATGCGATCAAATGAATAACAACGGGTATTTTATATTGCTGCCTGCCTTTGAATAATTGAATGGTGCTGCCAATTAAAAAAGCTGCAATCATCCATGGTAAAATAAAAAACAACGTTATCCCCAGCCCAGGTGTACAAGGACCAGATGGGAAAATTTTTTCGAGGGAAATCAACAGCACTGTGATGCCCGCATAACACAGCAGGACAAATACTCCCTTCCTTACCGACGGATCATTGTAGTTTATCTTAAACTGCATGCAAATATCCTTGTCAGTTGCTTATATAAAAGTTAAAGTATCTTCTATCAACAGGCGATCTTTTGTACCCTGTTGCCATGTCTTCCCCCTTCAAAAGCGGTATTCATAAATACATCCAGCATTTTTTCGGCATCCCCATCCCTTACAAAACGGGCTGGTATGCAGATTATATTAGCATCATTGTGTTTACGGGCAAGCTCTGCCAGTTCTTCTCCCCAGCAAATAGCGGCCCGTATGCCCTGGTGTTTATTAGCTGTGATAGCCACTCCGTTGGCACTCCCACAAAGTAATATTCCAAAAGCAGCTTCGCCTTTTTCAACAGCGCTGGCAACGGGATGAGCAAAATCTGGATAGTCAACTGAATCCTTATTATAGGTACCAAAATCTTTGAATACTACGCCCTCTCCCTCTAAAAACGAGATCAGGTCTTCCTTGCAATCGAACCCGGCATGGTCGCAGCCGATAGCAACGGGCAATTTTAAATTAAACGGTGACATGGCAGGATGTTTAATGATTGTAAAACAGTTTGTAAAAGTAACAAGAAAAAACGAGTGTTTGAGACCTTGAAGGCTACTGCATACTTTAGTTTACTATACGGCAAATACAGCATATAAATGGATAAGCGCTGCGTTGCCATTCATTGCGTACCGGCTGAATCTTACCTCGATGATTGATAAAAAGTTTTTAAGCTGCTCCAAAACTGGTTTTGGTATAAATAACACCAACTTCTCTTATTAAAAACATTTACCAAACGATTTCAGCGCTGCTGAAGAAATCTCCCAAAATAAACAGTAATCTGGCTGTTTTACCGGGGCAGCCTTCTTTTAATTGCCATCAGCCGGTTTGCACAAATTGCACCTGCATTTATAATTTGCCGAAAGTTTTAAACCTATATCTTCGCAAAAATTTTTCTACCTATGTTACCAAAATTCAAAAGAGTTTTATTAAAGCTTTCCGGAGAGTCATTGATGGGAGACAAAAATTTCGGTCTCGATAGTGACGTGCTGGCCAGGTATGCCCAGGATATCAAGAGCATTACCGAACTGGGCGTGCAGGTGGCTATAGTGATCGGTGGCGGTAACATTTACCGTGGAATGAACGAAAGCGAAACTGGCATTGAAAGGGCACATGGTGATTATATGGGAATGCTTGCCACCGTAATTAATGGTATGGCACTACAGGCTGGTCTTGAAAAAGCCGGGGTATATACCAGGCTGCAAAGCGCCATTAAAATGGAGCAGATAGCAGAGCCGTATATCCGCCGCCGTGCCATGAGGCATTTAGAAAAAGGACGTGTGGTGATATTTGGTGCTGGTACCGGCAACCCTTATTTTACAACAGATACTGCGGGCTCTTTAAGAGCCATTGAAATAAAAGCTGAAGTGATCTTAAAAGGCACCAGGGTGGATGGCATTTATACCGCCGATCCTGAAAAAGATCCCACAGCAAAAAAATACAGCCAGATCACTTTTAACGAATGCATCAGCAAAAACCTGAAGGTGATGGATATGACAGCCTTTACGCTTTGCATGGAAAACGAGCTACCCATTATTGTATTTGATATGAATGCACCGGGTAATTTATTGAAAGTGGTAACGGGTGAAAAAGTGGGCACACTGGTAAAAGGATAAAATATAAAAGAACTATTTGAAAAGGCTTCCGCTATAGTGGAAGCTTTTTTATACAAGCTATTTTAATTATCGCAGCAGTAACACATTCCCTTTACGGGTAAAAGTTTTTCCGTTGCCACAAGTTAGCTGGAAGAAATAAACATAGTTTCCAATATTGGCAGGAGTTCCTTTGTAAGTTCCATCCCATGCCTGTGAAGACCTGTTGGTTTCAAAGATCACTTGTCCCCAACGGTTGTAAATGACCAGGTGGTATAACTTATACACTATATTATCTAAACCCAGTACCCTGAACTGGTTATTCCATTGATCGCCATTGGGTGAAAAAGCCTTGGGAATATGAATGATGGTCCGTCCATCACAAGTGAAAACAGAATCTATCCTGAAAGCTACAAACAAAGAATCGGTATTACTACAGCTATTACTACTGGTTACAGTTAGATTATACCAGGCAGGAGTGGTTACAATGCTCGTTGGATTGTAAATATTATCACTGTTGAGGCTGTTGACAGAAGACCATGCGTAGGTGGTGAGATTACCAGGAGTGGCAGTAAGCTGTATTGTTTCGCCGGCCGTTACAAAATATTTATCAGATTGTATTTGTATGGCCGGTGTATCATTTACAATAAGGCTAATGATGGAAATACTGTCGCAGCCACTTGTTGCCAGTGTATCCCTGTAAATACCAGGTTGAGAAAGTATGTTGCTTCCAAAAGAATAGGATTGTCCTGCGCAAATAGAAACTGTTGTACTATCTTTTTTATAATCACTCACCGAGAGGTTGAGAATAGAAATGCTATCGCAGCCGGTTGTTGCAAGTGTGTCACTGTATACTCCACTCTGCGTGAGTATTCTTCCACCAAATGTAAGAAACTGACCACGGCAGAGGGAGACACTGCTGCCGTCCTTTTTCAATTCATTCACTGTAAGATTTACAATAGAAATACTATCACAGGTTGAGGTAGCCAAAGTATCCCTGTAAATACCAGGCTGTGTAAGTATCCTGCTGCCAAATGTAAAACTCTGACCACGACAAAGGGAGACACTGCTGCTGTCCTTCTTCCATTCATTCACTGTAAGATTTATAACAGAGATGCTGTCACAGGTGGATGTAGTCAATGTGTCCCTGTAAATACCAGTTTGTGTAAGAACCCTGTTGCCAAATGTAAAACTCTGACCACGGCAGAGGGAGACACTGCTGCTGTCCTTCTTCCATTCATTCACTATAAGATTTACAATAGAGATACTGTCACAGGTTGCTGTAGCCAGCGTATCCCTGTAAATACCAGTTTGTGTAAGTATCCTGCTGCCAAACATGAAGCTTTGTCCACGGCAAACGGAAATATTACTGCTGTCTTTTTTGAAATTATTTGCAAGCAGGTTCAAAATGGAAATACTGTCGCAGTTTACAGTTGCGATGGTATCCTTGTATATGCCGGGCTGTGTAATTATCCTGCTGCCAAACTGGAATGTTTGACCAGGACAAATGCTTGCGTTTACACTGTCTACTTTACCCAGCGACAAACGATAGGTAGAAGTTTCCGTATTCGTACAACCATTAATGTCAGTTACTCTTTGGATGGTATAGACACCTGTATCTGCAGGTGTTACGGGGTTAATAAATAAGGTGTCGCCTGTGTAAGTATTGCCATCGGGTTTTGTCCAGGTATAAGTAAAATAAGAAGATGCCCCATAAGTAAGTACAGCACTGTCATTACCACATACATTTCCCAATCCGGTCAATGGAGGAAACACCAGGGGATTTACCGTAACGTTGGTAGACACAGAATTACCACAACTGTCAATCAGGCGAATGGTATAATTACCCGTTTGCACCAATTGAAAAAGATTACTGGCCTGTGGTGGAAATGTTTGGGGACCACTGATGATCTCGTATTGGTAAGGAGGAATTCCCCTGGTGCTATCGGCAACCAATGCCAGGAACAATTGTCCACTGCACGAAGAAACTGCCGTTGTTTGCAGCGCCGGGTTTTGATATGGTTCTACATGAATGGTATCAGTTACCACAAAGGAGTCGATCAAAATATTATTCATGGACAATGCAGGTCCATAAGATCCATACGGTCCATAATATTTAAATTTTAACAGGTAGTCTTCAGCCGTTATATTATTTACAACGTTGCTAAATGGGTTTTGATTCATCTGCCATCCCGCTGTGGTATGTATAATTGTTCCCGAAGCAATATCCGTGAGGGTGGCTTCGGTAAATGTATTGTGCACCACTTCATACTGCAAAGCAGAGGAACCCGAACAACCTTTCTGGTAAGTGTACTTGTAATTAAAACTGGACACATTATCTCTTGTAATTTCAAATGTACCCGGAAACTGGTTACCGCAACTATCTGTTATAACATAGCTATAAACACCCGGCCCTGTATTGGCCATCATAAAAAAAGTAGAGCTGTCTGAGCTAAGTTGACCGGTAAATGTTTTAGGATAGATATAATTCTCACTATACGCATAACCGGGCTTGGTACTTTGTACCGACACAGGACCGCCTGTTATAGTTAGCGTGGTACCCTGGGTGGGAAAACCCACTGCCGATAAGGATGCATTAACGGTTGAATCAAGCATAACCTGGGAACCCATACCCAAACTTACATACCTGTCTAAAACGGGGGTACTTATAGTGGTGGTATAGGAGCGATTACAACTATCTGTCATGGTAAAATTGTACGATGCCCCCGGCAACATCGCTGTAGAGGCAAGGGTATAATCAGACCGGCTGCGATAGGTTTTTGTTTCCACCACATTATTTGCCGGAATATCCCTTATAGTAACTACCAGTGGAAATTTAGGAAAAACATTAAGGGTGCAACCGATATCTCCAACACCATAGTATGTCAATAAACCCAGCTGGCAATTGGTAACAGAAATGGGTACAAAAGCCGGGTTGTTCACTTGAAACGAGCAAATTCTCTGCTGCGGAACAAAGCACTGCACCCCACAGTCATTTGTAACAACTATATTGTCAATAACTCCGCCATATGACATACCGGGAACTGTAAAATATACCCACAACCCGCCATTAAATACAGATTCATCGTCTACTTTGGCTGTATCAATGGTATAAGAAGTTCCCCCAATGGTATAAGTAACCTTATAAGGGGCCCTGTAAAATGGCGTTGCTATTGCCAACGCAATTTCAACAGTATCACAACCGGTAATGCTTGCATATCCGTTTCCGTAAGTCATAGTGACAGGCGGCGTATACATAATAACCGTTTTGGTTTGTACATTATTACAGCCATCCGTAAGCCGTATAGTGTAAGTGCCGGGTAACAGGCTATTGAATGTATCACTTGGCTGGGGCGGTGTGGTGACAGGGGAAGGTGCCACCAACTCCCATAAATAAGGAAATGTACCGGTACCGGACGTAACGTTACCTACAATATTTCCGCTGCTTGAGTCGGGGCACCGGGGCGGCGTAAGAACCGGCGTAAAATCGGGTAGCTGGTAAGTACCTGTAACGGTAACGGTGGTGGTCTGTGATTCGTTGGCCGTGTTTGAAACCTCTATGGTATAAATACCGGGCGGCAGAGAAGAAAATGTACTATTGGTTTGCACAGGCATTGTTACCGGCCCCGCTGTAATAGCATATAATAAAGTTCCGGTGGTAGTAGTGGCTGAAATGGTGATGGTACCGTTATTTGCGCAGGTACTTACGGTGCTACTTACCTGGTCAATAGTAACAGAAGCCCTTGCAGTAATACAAAAGAATACGGTCAAAAAAAATGCAAGGGGTATATTTTTTCTCATTAAACAGAAAATGGACTACTACTTAAAGCGAAAGCTTCCGCAATATATGCCGGAAGCTTTTTATATAAATGAAAAACCACGTTTAATTGATAACTGCCTTTAATAAATTGACATGTGGTTATTTCATATCCACCCGGATCCCCAACCGCAGTCCAATAGTTGTAAAGCGCTCCTGTATAGACAGTACTTCTTTATTCATTGGTGAAAAATTATACCGGAAATAAGGCTCTGCCATTGCATACAGCCGATTGTTCAGTTTATAATACAATGAGGCGCCTGCTGTAAAGCCGATACCCACATTTGTTTTATACTGATAAGGATTGTTTGGTTTACCAGTAGTAATGGTTACCGGGTTACCATTGTTATCTATTGTTTCACCCTGTTGCCAGCTATAGATGTTTACCACAGCACCTGCATTGATATTGGCCCGCAGCCTGTCATTGCCCATTTCATAACCTACCAGCAGCGGCACATCCACCGTGCGGAAATGATTGTAAGAATTTTTATAGCGGGTGCCTCTTACGTAATAACTATCGGTGGTATCGCCCTGCATGTTGATCACATAAACTATCTGCACTACATTGTCCTGTGCATAAGAAAATTTTTCATTGATCTGGCTGAAATTGAGTCCGGTTCTTACACTCATGCCATTGGTGAACACCCTGGTGTACCGCATACCGGCACTATAAGCCGACTGAAAACGCAGGCTTTCTTTTCTTCTTGCCACCAAGGTTGACTGGCCTGTGTCGCTGTATTTTTTAATGGCATAATCAGGACTGATATAAGCCTCGATATAATATTTTTTGGTGGGTGCACCTGGGCATTCTTCTGAGATTTTAAAAGCAGGGGTAAATCCCCTGATGGTTTGTTTTGGCAGGTTGTTTTCAGCAAGCAGCTGGATCAGATTTTTTGTGCCATCAACAAAAGGCAGGGTTAGTTCCGTTTCATTATCACTTCTGAGGTTGTCTTCTGATTCTATCTCCCCTGTTTCCGGTTCTTTTGTATCAATCGTGGTTTTATGTGGGGTTCTTGTTTTTTTACGAATTGGCTTTTTACTGTAGCCCCCAATTCCGCTGCCATCTTCTGGCGAATCATTTTTGGTATTGGCTGTTGAACCAGGTGTGACGGGTGATGCTGTATTTGTTGCAGGTAAATCAATACCTGTTACCCGTTCATTGTTTTGTGAAACAGAACCTCTTTCGTTGTCCGGTGCCGGGCTGCTATTGATACCCGTTGTTTTACTATTATCGTTATCTCTCTCTGCACCCTGTGCATCTTCCGGTGAAACAGCGGCAGGCGTGGTACTACCACTTTGCTGCCCGCTGTCATTTTTTTCCAGGGCAATGCGTTGATCATTTTCTTTTTCTGAAAAAATAAAATAGCCTGCTCCGCCTGCCAGCAGTAAGCCAGCAGCTACTAACAGCAAGGCTGCTTTGCGGTTCAGCCAAAAAGCAACGGGTCGTTTTTTCTTTTTTCCGGCAGCAATATTATCCCAGATATGCGGGGGCACATCCGGCGAATAACCGCTGAAGGCCTGCTTAAAAATGTCATCCGATTTTTTGTCACTCATACGGCAACTTTTTGAAGTTCCATAACTTGTTTTTGCAGCATATTTCTTGCTTTTACCAACTGGCTGCGGCTGGTGCCGGGCTGAATACCCAGCATTTCGGCGATCTCTTCATGCTGGTATCCCTCTATCACATGCAGGTTGAATATCATCCTGTATCCATCCGGCAGTTTATTGATCAGTGCCAGCAGGTCTTTCTGTGTTAAATACGCATACGCCGAAGGACCTTCAGCGTTGTCATCTTCTCTGATATTTTCCATTCCATTCACCTCTTTTTCATACCGCATCAGGCTGTACTTTTTCAGGGCTGTGTTCACTACAATTTTCCTGATCCATCCCTCAAATGACCCTTCAAATTTAAATTGGTCCATCTTGTTAAACACTTTGATAAAGGCATCCTGCAATATATCCTCTGCATCGGCAGATGTACGGGCATAACGCTGACAAACGCCCAGCATACGGCTGCTGTAGCGGATATACACTTCTTTTTGGGAAGCGGCATCCTCCCTGATGCAGGCCCTTATCAGTTGTTCTTCCGTCAATACGAGATGGTGTTTTTTGCCGGGTTGCAGTATTGAGATACCATGGATAAAGAATACGCTGCCCGAAAATAGTATTTGTTAGAAAGATACTAAAAATATGGCCAGTGTTGCCAAAACCCGGGTACAGGTCCGATTCACTTTTGAGGATTGCCGCGGATGATTGGTTTGCCTGCTTCTTGCCCGATGCCATGGATCAACCTGGTGGAAGCCGTTCACTTTTTGGGCAACTGACAAGGATTGCTGATAGCTGGAACGCCAGGAACCTTTATAAAAAAAAGTTGACAACCAGGCAAAGGTTGCCCAATTATCAACTCGTTCCGGAAAGTTAAACGCAATTATGCTTTTTTAGCCGCAGCTTTCTTTTTGGTTTTAGCCGGCCTTGATTTGCCAAAAGAAGCCTTGGTGATTTTGCCTTTTTTAGTTTTTATATCTCCACGTCCCATAGTAAAATGTTTTAAAAAATTTATAAATATTAAAAAAGCAAGATGCAGTACATCTTGCTTTTTGCTGTGGTTTTGCGATTGTTAGAGTTTTGCAGATAATTCTTTACCAGCTTTAAACTTAGCAACTTTTTTTGCTTTGATTTTAATAACGGCACCTGTTTGTGGGTTGCGGCCGTTACGGGCAGCTCTTTTTGAAACAGAGAAAGTTCCAAATCCTACCAATGTAACCTTACCGCCACCTTTTAATGTTTTGGTCACTGCTTCCACAAAAGAATCCAGTGCTTCGTTAGCTTGTGTTTTAGTGATGCCTGCGTCGTCAGAAACCTTAGCGATCAATTCTGCTTTGTTCATAGTTATTTTATTGAAATTATTTATGTGAAAAACAAATATAGAGGCTTTTTAATTGCAAGAAAATTTTTTAATCAAATTTAATATTCGTAAAAACGCTGAAACCCACCGGCAGCAAGGGATTCAAGAGAAAAGACATATTGAGCTTCTGCAGAAAGATCAACCTGTTGTCTGCTACAATGCAGTACCAGCAAGGGTTTCATCGAACAATGGCTGTAAATCAATAGCAGTGCGGCTTTCAGCGTAATATAACCACCTTCGCAGTTTAAAAAAATGATTTTTTTATTTTGCACATTTAGCCCACAACCTGCATTACACTGCGGAAAGCAACAAACCGGTTACCCCATTTATCAAAAGAGCGCTGGCGCATTTCGGGGGCATGGTTCTCTATATAGGTATTGTAGAGCGCTTTACTTTCAGCATGGTACTGCACAGCATAGGTGGGGCCTTCACTGTCGTCCACTTCTACCAGGCGTAAGATGGTGGCTTTTGTAAAACAGCCGGTAGCGATCACTTCAGGAATATGTACCTGCTGGAGCCATTCCAGCCAGGCTTCATGGATTGATTCATCTAATTTGATGGTAACATTATAAATGGTCATGCTGCAAATATCGCTGAAAGATCTAGGTTTTTGATTTGTTCATGTCGGTGATCAGGCGGTAGGTGAAGAAAGCGAGGACCGCAGCGGCAAGGGCGATGAC
>JAKQJG010000332.1 GCA_029561305.1 Bacteroidota bacterium
ATCCTGGAATCATTCACTACTGGATGATTTCCTTTTCAACAATTCGAAAGAATTCATCAAATGATGTTCCATTTTATTGACCAATAGATCTTCAATGATTTTCAAAGAAAAGGATGTGACTTGTAGAAATATTGGGAAAATAATTTCCCGGAAGTTTTTATTGAAGTGTAGAATTTGTAAGGAGAATGAAAGGTCAGGATGAGAAAGGATCGGTTGCCAGCGATTTCTAATCATTAAAAATAAGCATACAGCTGCGGAGTTTTGGCCGGGTTTGCTGGCCTGCAAGTATGCCCCGGATGATACCGGCCTTTGAGCCCTGAACAGCGGATGCTATTCATAAAAACCAAGCTTGTTTTTCAACTGCATTACCTGTTGCTGCAGGTCAGCTACCTGTTGCAGCAGGTGGGTAATGGTTTCTATTCCCTCGATGTTGATGTCCATTTCGTAACGCAGGCGGATCATTTTTTCAAGAGAAGGCACCTGGTCCAGTGGAATGAACAAATTAGTTTCGCTGCTTTCTGCCTGCAACAAACCGCTTTGATGCAGCGACTGGATGAACGACAATTCAATTTGATAATGCGTACAAAATTCTGTGGCGGCTATCATTTCTGCAGTTGACATATCGTTACAGTTTTTGAAGTTGTTGTAATTGAGTGAACAGTTCTTTTTCCTTTTCGCTGAGTGTTACCGGCAGTTTTATATCCCAGGATACATAAAGATCGCCGAACATAGCGTCCTGTTTATACAACGGAAAACCCTTGCCCTTTAAACGAAGTTTGGTGCCGTTTTGTGTGCCGGGGCTTACCTTCAGTTTTACTTTTCCATTTAAGGTATCAATCGTTGTTTCGCCGCCCAGCACAGCCGTGTACAGATCAATAGCAGCGGTACAATACAAGTCATTTCCTGTGCGCTTGAACACAGGATGCGGCGCTATTACAAAACTGATATAAAGGTCACCGTTAGGACCACCGTTTACACCCGGCGCACCGTAACCTTTTAGTTTGATCACCTGCCCGTTTTCCACGCCGGCTGGTATGGTGATGCGAACATTTTTGCCATTCACCGTCAATACTTTGGGATGCGTAGTCATGGCCTCTGTAAGGGTCAGCTGCAGTTCCGCATTGTAGTCTTGCCCCCGGTACTTAGCCTTTGTCCTGCTCCCCTGCCCCTGCCCAAACATCGACTCGAAGAAACTGGAAAAATCACCCCCGTCAAACGCCTCGCCGCCACCCTCGTAGCTATACTGCCGGCCCTGTTGCTGGCGCTGCTGTTCAAACTGATCAGCATGTTTCCAGTCTTTACCGTATTGATCATATTTCTTTCGCTTTTCAGGATCGCTCAATACTTCGTTTGCCTCATTGATCTGTTGAAATTTGAGCCCGGCGTCTTTATCATTGGGGTTGAGGTCGGGGTGCATTTTACGGGCCAGCTTGCGATAGGCATTTTTAATGTCCTCATCGCTGGCTGTTTTATCAATTCCAAGTACTTTGTAATAATCTATAAAGTCCATAAGGTTGCGTTTAGCACAGTAAAGTTACAGGCATTTTTTTGCCCGGCAGCTGCTTTGAAACCCAACGCACCGTAAAATAGAATGATGTATATCATACTGAACCACTGCAGATAGTTTTACCTTCGTTCATCAACTTTGACTATCCAATATGATAAAGTTTGTGTGTACGTTTTGCCTGGCTTTTTTACTGCTGGCTTCCTGCAAAACCAAACAGGAAAAAATAAACCCTGTTGAAGAGAACATCACGGAATCTGTATATGCATCAGGTATTGTAAAAAGCAACAATCAATACCAGGTATACTCATCAGTAAATGGGCTGGTAGCAGAAGTGCTGGTTACAGAAGGTTCCCTGGTAAACAAAGGCGATCCACTGATCCGGTTAATCAATACATCAGCACAACTAAATGCAGACAATGCACAACTAAGTGCTGACTACGCAGCAGCAAATGCCAATTCCGAGAAGTTAAGTGAGTTGAAAGCTTCTATTGAACAGGCAAAAAACAAGCTGAACAATGATGCCCTGTTGAAAGAGCGACAGCAAAATTTATGGGCCCAGCAAATTGGCACCCGCAATGAAGTAGAGCAGCGTGAACTGGCGTATAACAATTCATTAAAAGCTCTGGAAGCGGTTACATTGCGCTATACCCAATTGCAAAAGCAAATCAGTTTCCAGGAAAAGCAATCGAAAAAAAATGTGCAGATCGCCACAACACTGGCCGGCGACTTTACCATTAAAAGCGAAACTACCGGTAAAGTGTACACTGTATTGAAAGAAAAGGGAGAGATGGTCAATACACAAACGGCCGTTGCCCTGATTGGCGATGCAACCGATTTTATAATCGAACTGCAGATTGATGAATACGATATCACCAGGGTGAAGCCGGGACAAAAAATGGTACTGAATATGGATAGTTACAAAGGGCAGGTATTTGAAGCCACCATTACAAAGATCAACCCTATTATGAACGAACGCAGCAAATCATTTACAGCAGAAGCGGTGTTTATCCAAAAGCCCGCCATGCTTTACCCCAATTTAACCTGCGAGGCCAATATCATCATCCAGCAAAAAGAAAAGGCCATCACAATTCCCCGTGCGTATTTAATTGACAGCGGTTTTGTGCTGCTAGAAAATGAGGAGCGAAGAAAAGTAACTACCGGTTTAAAAGACTACCAGAAAGTAGAAATACTAAAGGGCATAACGGTTAAAGATGTATTGCTTAAACCTGCACCATGAATCTGAAACTGATCATAAGCATTGCTAAATCGCTGTTGCTGGCCAGGTGGAAGCAAACGCTGGTGGCAGCCATTGGGGTTACATTCAGTATCACTATGTTTATTACGTTGCTCGGTTTTATGACGGGGCTGAATGATCTGTTAGATGGCCTCATCTTAAACCGTACGCCACATATCCGTTTATACAATGAAATAAAGCCCAATAAAAATCAGCCGGTAAACCTGGCGGCCGAATATAAAAACGGCTATAATTTTATCCAGTCTGTAAAGTCTGGAAATGCCCGGCAGGAAATTTACAACAGTGAATCCATCATGGAAACGCTGCAGAAAGACAGCCGTATAGCAGGACTCTCACCTAAAATCATTTCGCAGATCTTTTTTAATAATGGCACGATTGATATTACCGGCGTGGTGAACGGCATTGATGCAGTAGAAGAAAGCAGGTTGTTTCACTTCAACGAATATGTAACCACGGGTAATGCCGCAGACATCAGCAAAGTGCCCAATAGCATTATTTTAGGAAAAGGTTTAGCTGAAAAGATGCTGGCTGATATTGGCGATGTGGTACAATTAACCACCACCAAAGGCGAACGGTTTCCGTTAAAAGTGGTGGGCTATTTTCAGTCGGGTCTGCAGGATTTTGATAAAGTACAAAGTTTTGCCACGATCGCTACGGTTCAAAAATTAATGGGCAAGCCTGCCAGTTATATAACAGACATACAGGTGAAGTTAAAAGACATTCAACAGGCACCGGCAGTAGCCAAAGAGTTTGCCAATATATTTGAGACGGATGCAGAAGATATACAAACCGCCAACGCACAATTTGAAACAGGGAGTTTTATCAGGACATTGATCTCTTATGCAGTTGGCATCACTTTATTAGTGGTGGCAGGATTTGGCATTTACAACATTTTAAACATGATGATCTATGAAAAAATGGATTCTATTGCGATACTAAAAGCTACGGGTTTTGCAGGTAAAGATGTGAAACGGATCTTCCTGGCCATCGCCATCAGCATTGGCTTTTTTGGCGGCCTGGCTGGTCTGTTGTTTGGCTTTGGGTTGTCTGCATTTATCGACCAGATTCCCTTTAACACTGCGGCATTGCCGACCATTAAAACTTATCCCATTAATTACAACCCGGTATTCTATTTAATTGGCGCTGTGTTCTCCCTTATCACCACTTATTTTGCCGGCTGGTTCCCGTCGAGAAAGGCAAGCAAAGCAGACCCTGTTATCATTATAAGAGGCAAATAGCATGAGTGAAAAAATATTAGAAGCAAAGAACATCAACAAATACTTTCACGACCCGGTAACAGTGAAGGTTTTAACAGACATTAATTTTTCTGTGAATAAAGGAGATTTTGTTGCGGTTACCGGCAAATCAGGTTGCGGCAAATCTACCCTGCTGTATATTTTATCTACCATGGATACGGACTATGAAGGAGAATTGCTGATTGATGGAGAAACCATGCGTCAAAAAAAAGAAGCGCAACTCGCCAGGGTGAGAAATGAAAAAATAGGTTTTGTATTCCAGTTTCATTATTTGCTGAACGAGTTTAATGTATTGAAGAATGTGATGCTGCCTGGACTAAAACTCAATAAATACCCGGCCAAAGAAGTGGAACACCGGGCCATGGAAAAATTAAAAATGCTGGGGATCGAAAAACTGGCGCTTAAAAATGCCGCACAGGTTTCTGGTGGAGAAAAGCAACGGGTGGCCATTGCCCGTGCATTGATCAACGACCCCCATATCATTATGGGTGATGAACCCACGGGAAACCTGGATAAGAAAAACAGCGAGATCGTATTTGATATTTTTAAGCAGCTGGCAGAAGAATTTCAACAAACACTACTGATTGTTACGCATGACCAGGGCTTTGCTGAAAAAACACATCGCATTATTGAGATGGAAGATGGCAGGATCATCCGGTAAGTGTTGAAACCAGGATTACATTTATCAAAGGCGGCTGATCGTTCTTTAATATTTAGCCTTACCTTTTAATTGTATGTTCTTCTTTTTTGTTTGCTTTTGAATATTGGTAAAGATGATATTATTGAAACTGCCTTCTACTTCCACCTTACTTTTCTTGGCCAGTTCTGTTTCAATGTAGGCATTCCGTTTTTCCACTTCCCCTTTCAAC
>JAKQJG010000343.1 GCA_029561305.1 Bacteroidota bacterium
CCACTTTCTTCAAAACTCTGCTGTGCATTTTTTACTTCCACGATGGTGGCCTGGCGCAACTCAAACCGTTTCATCACCAACTCAAGCAACTGCCCTGTAAGCAAATTGTTCGCTTTTTCGGTTTCCAATTGTTGCAGGGTGCTTTTATATGCCTGGTAGGTTTTTACCGCATTGGCCGTGTAATCTCTTAACAAAATATCTTTTTGCACAACAGCTGTGTTCACATTAATTTCTGCTGCTTTTTGCTGCCTGCTGAAAGCAGAACCGTTATAGATGGGAATGGTCATACCTATACCCAGCGTGGGGCCATAGGACTGGTTAAACACCAACTGCCCGGCCCCCACATTCCGGTTTAAATTAAAACCGGTATTGGCTCTTAATGAAGGATACCGCTGGGAAGCTGTCTCTTTTACGATCAGTTCATTGATACGGATCTGATCAGCGGCAGCTGCGATGTCTGGGTTTTTATCAAGCCGGTTGTACACATTTGCAAAATCAACTGTCCGGTCCACAATGATACTGTCTTGTATCAATACACTACTGTCGGTTTGTAAAGTGAGCAACCGCAGCAACTCCGTTTTGGCCTGTGCTGTTACCAGCTCCTGAGCCTGCTTTTGCTGCAGCAAGGCATTTAAATCGATCTGCGACTGAAATAATTCTGCGTTATTAGCAAGACCAGCCTGCTGTGTGGCTTTTACAATATCAAGTCTTTGTACTGCTGCCTCAATAGAGCGCTCCAGCGTTATAATATAATACTGTTGCCGCACCACATCATAATAAGCATTGGTGACATCCGCAATTACATTCTGCACCTGTGAGTTCAGCAGTTTCATGCTTTGCTGCTGTAATTGCGCCAGGCGCTTTTTTGTTGCCACTACCCTGCCACCATTATACAAGATCATATTTGCAGTAACATTGGCAGACAAGGTATTGGCTGCAGCATTACGCCTGCTGATCTCCACACCAGTATTCAGTTTCTGGTCAACAGAAGTTATCTGCTCGTTATCGGCCAGGTTACCTGAAACAAGGGGAAGCCCGCCTGCCACACCATAATGATTTAAGACACTGTCGATGGAGACCCTGTTCTGCAGCAACTCAATATCCAAACTGTTTTTTAGAGCTATATCAACAGCCTGTTTTAATGTCATCGGCTGCTGCGCCTTTGTCAAAAAACTGATACAGGTAAACGTTATGAAAAAATATTTCCGCATTTTTTAATCTGATATATGCACTTTTTTAGGATCATGTTTACTGGCAAGGAATGTATATACCGCAGGTATCACTAATAAAGTAAGTAGCAAAGAAAACATGATACCACCCACAATTACAACACCCAACGGGATACGGCTTGTGGATGATGCACCAAGACTCAATGCGATCGGCAAAGCACCTAAGGAGGTTGCCAGGCTTGTCATTAATATTGGCCGCAACCTTTGGGCAGAGGCTTCCAGTACCGCCTGCACCTTGTTCATTCCCTGCTCTCTTTTTTGATTGGCAAACTCAACGATCAAAATACCATTCTTGGTCACCAGCCCGATGAGCATGATCATTCCTATTTCTGAAAATATATTTAGTGTATGCCCAAAGATATACAGACTGAGCAAAGCTCCTGCCAGGGCAAGCGGTACCGTAAGCATGATAATAAACGGATCGATAAAGCTTTCAAACTGTGCTGCTAATACCAAATAAATTAATATCAGTGCCAGCAAAAACGCAAACATGATATTGGATGAACTTTCCTGGTAGTCCCTTGACGGGCCGCTGAGTGCTGTTTGAAAACTGTCGTCCAGTAATTTATCTGCAATAGCCTGCATTGACTTTACACCATCGCCTACCGTTTTGCCTTCTGCAAGCGAGGCAGAAATGGTGGCGCTTTTGTAACGGTTATAGTGATACAGTGTGGAAGGACTGCTGCTCTCCTCCAGTTTTACCACCGAATTCAGCGGAATATTCTGCCCCTTGTTGTTTCGTACATACAGCTTCGTTATGTCAACCGGCTGGTTTCTGTCGGCATAGTCCACCTGCGCAATTACTGAATACTGGTGACCATCCATGATAAAGTAGGCCAGCCTGCCCCCGCTGAATGCTGCCTGTATTGCTGCCACCACATCCTGCGAAGAAAGACCCAGGTCTTTTATCTTCATCCTGTCCAATGTAAGTTCCACTTCCGGTTTATTAAACTTGATGTTCACATCCACGTTAGCGAAAGTGCCTTTATCATCCCTTGCTTCATCTAAAAATTTCGGTATAACTTCTTTTAGCTTTTCGATATCCTGGTTTTGTAAAACAAATTGTACCGGCTGGCTTCCCCTCGATCCGGCGCCCACTGCAATGGTCTGTTCCTGTATGGCGGCGATCCTTAAATTATTAAACCGCTTTAGTTTGTTATTCAAATCGTTTACAATCTGGTCCTGGGTTCTGTCTCTTTCATTGGGCGGCACCAGGGCAAGCCTGGGCTGGGAGCTGTTTACCCCGGAGCCCGCAGGTGTACGGGCAAATACAAAATCCCGTTCCGGTATGGAATCATATAAAAAGTTAGCCACCTCATCCGTCATATTGCTCATGCTGGTGAAACTGGTCCCTTCCTGTGCTGATACAGAAAACCGGATACTGCTCCTGTCTTCCAAAGGTGCTATCTCACTCTGCATGTCTTTCATGATAAAAAATATCATTCCACCACATATAGCAATGATCACCCAACTGAGCCAACGTACTTTTAAAAAGCTATTGAGTAATCGACGGTAACCATTTTCCATTCCGGTAAAAAATGGTTCTGTTTTAATATAGAACTTGCTATGGTGCCCTCCTTTTCGGCTAAGCACCACGTTTAGTACAGGGGTAATGGTGAGTGATACAAAGGCAGAGATCAACACAGCGGCCGCCAGCGTAATACCAAACTCCCGGAACAATCTTCCGATAAATCCTTCTAAAAAGATCACGGGTAAAAACACAATGGCCAGCGTAATGGATGTGGAAACAACCGCAAAGAAAATTTCTTTACTTCCCTCGAGTGCTGCCTTTCTTACTGGCAATCCTTCTTCCAGTTTTCTGAATATGTTTTCTGTTACCACAATACCATCATCCACCACCAGGCCGGTTGCCAGCACAATCCCCAGCAACGTAAGAACATTAATAGAGAAGCCAGAAATATACATGATAAAGAAAGTAGCGATCAGTGAAATCGGAATATCGATCAGCGGTCTTATCGCAATCAGCCAATCCCTGAAAAAGAAAAATATTACCAGCACCACCAATACAAATGCAATAATCAACGTTTCTTTTACTTCCTCTAATGAATGACGGATATTCTGCGTGTTATCAATCAGCACATTCATCTCTATATCAGACCGGTTATTCTTTTTTATATCTTCCAGTTTTTTATAAAAGTCATCAGCTATCTGGATATTATTAGCACCCGGCTGCGGAATGATCACAATACCAACCGCATTTACGCCATTGTATTTCCAGGTTTGCTCCATGTTTTCAGGGGCAAGGGCCACATTGGCCACATCACTTAATCTTACAATACCTGCACTGTCCTGCCGGATGATAAGATCACGAAATTGCTTTTCATTGGTAAGCCTGCCCAGTGTTTTAATGGTAAGCTCCGTGTTATCTCCATAGATCTTTCCTGGTGGCAGATCAATGTTTTCACTATTGAGAGAAGTGCGTATATCGGTGAAGCTTATCCCATAAGCGTTCATCTTATCGGGGTTGATCCAGATACGCATGGAATAGCGCTTTTGCCCGAAGATATTAATGGAGCTTACCTGGTTGATGGTCTGGAACTGCTGTTGCAAAACATTCTCAGCATAATCACTTAGTTCCATCAAACCCTTGTTACGGCTTTGCACCGCTAATATGATCAGGAAATCGCTGTTGGCATCCGCTTTTCTTACAACCGGGGGTGCATCAATATCCTGCGGCAGGCCCCTTGCAGCCTGGCTCACTTTATCCCTTACATCACTGGCTGCCACGTCCAGGTCTACACCCAGTTCAAACTCTACGGTAATATTGCTGCTGCCCAGGGAGCTGGAAGATGTGATGGTTCGGATACCGGGAATACCATTGATCTGTTTTTCTAATGGCTCGGTAACCTGGCTCTCGATAATATCAGGATTGGCACCCGTATAATTTGTAGATACGGAAACAATCGCAGGATCAATAGCCGGGTAATCACGGATGGCCAAAAAAGTATACCCCACAATACCAAACAATATGATGGCGAGGTTAAGCACTGTTGCCATTACGGGCCGCTTCAATGATAATTCTGAAATATTCATAATAACGTATACAAACGTTCTCTTTTTTAAATATTAAAACGTTATCGGCGTAGTACACTTTACACCTCCATCGTTCTGAAACGGTTACTTATTTATAGATGAATCCTTCGACTGATCCGTTGCTAACTGTGCCTGCGTTTTTACACTGTTTATCTTAACGTCGCTTTTGGGCCGCACGAACAGCACGCCCGAAACCACTACACTATCACCTGTTTGCACACCATCCAGTATTTCGATCATATCACTTTCCCTTACGCCTGTACGCACATTTACAAAGTGGGCCTTGCCATTTTTCACTACCACCAGCTGGTTGTTTTTATCATCGGGTATAATAGCATTGGCAGGAACCTTTACCGAGTTCCTAGTCTTGCCTTCGTCAATAAATACTTTTACAAAACCTCCGGGATTGGATTTTACACCTTGCAATAATGCCCTCACTTTTAAGTTTCTTGTATCTGTATTGGCACCGGGTTCTGTTGCAAGCACCACCGCCCTGCCCCGTTCATTGCCGGCAGCATCCGTTTCAACTTCTACTACCAATCCTTTTTTGATGATGTTTCCATAGGTTTCTGGCAAGGTGAAATCTATTTTAGCCTGGCTGGTTTGCTGTATGGTGGCTAAAATAGTAGCGGGACTAACATAGGCGCCAGGACTCACCTGTCTTAATCCCAGCACACCGCTAAAGGGCGCCCGGATAACAGTTTTATCAATTAATGTTTGGGTATATACCATGTCTGCTTTCAAACTATTTACCTGGTTCACGGCAGCATCATAATCACTTTGGTTGATACCACTCACATCCAGCAACTGCTTAAAACGGTCAACAGTTTTTTCTGCCAGGTCTAATTGCACTTTGCTCTTGGCAACCTGTGCTGCCAGGTCGGCGGAATTGATCCTTGCTAAAACTGTTCCCTGCGACACCGGGCTGCCTTCGGGAATATTGAGATAAGTGAGCCTGCCGCTTACTTCCGGGCGTATCTCAGTAAATTCATTGGCCACCACCGTTCCATTCACCTCCAAAATATTTCTTACGGGTTCAGGTGAAGCGATCATTATATCCACTACTACTGGTGCATTGCCCCTCCCTTTGCCTTTGTCTTTTTCTCCTCCTTTGCAGGAAGAAAAAAACAAGGGGAGCACAGGTGAGACAAATAAAAAAATGATTTTTACAAAATGCTGCATACTGCAATTTTTTCACTGGTTAATACAAACACTGTCCGGATACCAAAAGCGGTTAAAGTTATAACCATCTGGCTAAATAAAAATACCACTTTAACAATGTTTGTTTGGGCATGCTTACAAATCCTGTCGTACGCTAAAACATCATGCCACCCACATTGTTTAGTGTTTTATTTTTTCATGCGTATAATTGATAAAACAGCCGGCGCAGTTAATTCCCCATTTTCCCTTTTCTTTGTGCAAAATTTTACACATGAGCACATTAGTAGGTATTATTATGGGAAGCGAAAGCGATCTGGAAGTTATGAAAGGAGCTGCAGAAATGTTGCGCCAGTTTGAAGTAGAGCCCGAGCTCACCATCGTATCTGCACACCGTACCCCGGAACGCCTGAGGGATTACGCCAGCAAGGCAAAGGAACGTGGATTGAAAGTGATCATTGCCGGTGCCGGAGGTGCTGCACATTTACCAGGCATGGTGGCTGCACAAACTATTCTACCTGTTATTGGGGTGCCGGTAAAATCTTCTAACTCTATTGATGGCTGGGACAGTGT